>NZ_JAUBTQ010000014.1:4450-141569 GCF_036702515.1 Microcoleus sp. BROC3 | reverse complement strand
TAGAGTTGGATTCCTTGACCGGGTAAATTCATATATCTCTTTTTTTGTCAACTTCTAATACTGTACCGACGCTCTAGTGTACCACATATACATGGAATCTGCTGTATCTACCTACTCTGGTCAGTTTTGTTGTAAAAGTAGAATTCTGTAGGTTTGGGGAGGAGTCTGTGTGAAACGACAGTGGGAGCCAGAAGAATTAATCGAACATTTTACCTTACTTGAAGGAGAAAGAACGCTGCTGGCAAATAAAACTGGAGCCACTCGGCTCGGTTTCGCCGTTTTGCTTAAATGTTTTTGTAAGGATACTCGGTTTCCCGTTAAAAAGCAAGAAATCCCTAAATCAGTTGTCTCGTACATTGCTCTTCAAGTAGAAGTATTGCCACCCCAATGGCGTTTTTACAAGTGGAGCGGGCGTACAATTGAATATCACCGAGCGCAGATTCGGACCTATTTCGGATTTCGAGAACCTACAGTTGCTGACAGTCAAGCTTTGAGTGGATGGTTGATTGAAAAAGTGCTGGTTCGCGACCGCAACGAACAGTATTTAACGGAAATTGCCTATCAGCGACTGCGAGACTTAAAAATTGAACCACCCACCAGCAAACGAATTGGCAGATTAATTAAGTCGGCAATTCATACAGGAGAACAAAACTTTTGTGCTGCTATATCGTCCCGGATTTCCCCAGAAACCAAAGCTAAAATTGATGCAATTTTAAATCTCGATCGAGGATTAGAGTCACAATCTCCTGAATCGGGGGCAATGGATTTCAACAACCTGAAAGCCGACCCCGGTCGCGTAGGTCTTGATAGCTTGCTCAAAGAAATTGACAAATTACAAGCTATTCGGCAATTAGAATTACCAGAAAATTTATTTGCTAATATCGCTCCAAAGATTTTACATCATTACCGCCAACGAGCTTCGGCGGAACCGCCAAGGGAATTGCGCCGCCATCCCGACCCCATCCGTTACGCGCTAGTCGCTGCTTTCTGCTGGCAAAGAAGTCAAGAGATTACAGATAGTTTAGTCGAATTATTAATTCAAATTGTCCACAGGATTAGCATCCGCGCCGAACGCAAAGTAGATAAGGAGTTAATTGCCGATTTCAAGCGAGTCAGCGGCAAGAATAACATTTTATTTTGCATGGCAACAGCTTCTTTAGAGCATCCAGAGTCAGCGGTTAAGGATGCTATTTATCCCGTAGTTAGCCCATCTACCTTAAGTAATCTAGTAAAAGAATTTAAGTCGAGCGGTCCTACTTACCGGGAGCGCGTTTATACGGTAATGCGAGCCTCTTACCTGCACCATTATCGCCGAATGGTGCCGCAAATCCTCTCTTGTTTGGAATTTAGATCGAATAATGAACTTCACCAGCCTGCAATCAAGGCACTAGAGTTGATCGAGAAGTACACGGGCAGTTCTCAACATTATTATTCGCCGGAAGATGAAGTCTGCGTTGATGGGGTACTGAAAAATAGTTGGCGGGAAATTGTTGTGGAAGTTGACGAAGAGGGGGGTGAAAAAATCAACCGCGTCAATTATGAGATTAGCGTACTGCAAACTTTAAGAGAGCAACTGCGTTCTAAAGAAATTTGGGTAGTTGGTGCCAAACGTTATGGAAATCCAGAAGAAGACCTCCCCAAAGATTTTGAGGCGCAACGACAAGTTTATTATCAAGCTTTAGGTCAGCCAACAGATGTGTCAGCTTTTATTAGTAGCTTGCAGCAAAAAATGGCAGGGTAAGAGCATCTCAATCATGCTTGACAAAAGCACTTGAGAATTTGCATCATATAGTCATTGTTCATAGCAGCCCGTTTGATTTTTTGTCGCAGGCTACGCTCTTTGAGTTGTTTCTTGGTTGACCGCATTAAGGGCAATCCGTCTTACCAGAGCGAAGTTCTGAGGACTGTTTAACGAGCGAATCCGGGATTTATCTTCATTAAAAGTCACATCTAAACTCCAATGCACTTGGTTTTCAATGCTCCAATGTTGACGAATAGCACGACCATTGAGCTGGGCATCTACTGGTAAAGAACTTAGGTAAAACTGTACCTCGTGAGTGGTTTTGTTCCAGAAATGACGAACTCTTTCGACCATCACAATAGTGCGTAAGCCTGCCCATTGCTCTTGCTTGTAAAGTCCTCCTAGTTTGGCAAGTGATACCGCCCAGACTTTTCGAGTTTCGAGGCGATGATGTCCCTTTTCGGTTCGGGAATCATAACTCATTTCAATCCCCATGAATTCCTGAGTTTTTGCCGTCTCAAACCAGTCTTTTACTTGATTGTAAAGAGTGGGATGATTGCTTTTTAGGGCTTGCTGAAAAAGCCTGAAACTATTACAGGTAAAGACTTTGGCTGGTTTCAATGCTCCAAATGTGCGGACTGGTGAGCTAAAATCAGTCAAAAGCCCTGCATAGCATCACTTCTGTAATGTACCGAACAGTTGACCCAACCCCAAGCCAGCCGTCCAACTTTGAGTTCCCCTTCGAGGGGAAATTGTCAGAGGATAATCGTTGGGTAATCATGGAAAAACTAATTCCGTGGTCAGAATTTGAAGTAGAATATGCCAAAAAATTCACCTGTTCAACGGGAGCGCCCGCCAAATCGTTTCGTATGGCCTTGGGGGCATTAATAATCAAAGAAAGATTAGGAACTAGCGACGCCGAAACAGTAGAACAAATAACAGAAAACCCATACCTACAATACTTCCTAGGTCTGAGTGATTATAGTAATGAAGAACCATTCGACTCATCCATGTTCGTTTATTTTCGGCAAAGAATAGGTGTCAACCTAGTCAATAAAATCAATGAAAAAATGGTCAAAAACCAGACTGAAGTGCAAGGAGAGGAAGTAGAAAAAAAGTCATCTGACCTAAGTGAGCCTAAGAATCAAGGAAAATTAATATTAGACGCAACCTGCGCGCCAGCCGACATTAAATATCCGACGGACTTAGGACTATTAAATCAAGCAAGAGAACATACAGAAAAAATCATAGATGCTCTACATAATAAAAATCAGTCACCCGTAAAAAAAAACAAGAACTTATCGAAACAAAGCCAGAAAAGAATACTTAACTATAGCCAAAAACCGGAAGCAATTACGAAAATAACGAAGAAAAACGATTAAAAAACAACTCCAATATATCAAAAGAAATTTAGCTAATATCGAGGGAATGGGTGAGCTACAGTTGCTAAGTAAATCTGACTATAAAAAGCTGCTAGTAGTCACAGAAGTATACCGTCAACAGTTATCGATGTATGAAAAGAAAGAACAGAGTATTGAGAACAGAATAGTAAGTTTAACGCAACCACATATCCGCCCCATCGTCAGAGGAAAAGCCGGGAAATCCGTTGAATTTGGGGCAAAATTGTCAGCGAGTTGTCGTAACGGCTACGTATTTTTAGACCGAATTAGTTGGGAGAATTTCAATGAATCTTTAGACTTGACAACACAAGTAGAAGAATTCAAACAATTCACGGGATTTTATCCCGAATCAATTCATGTAGATCGCATATATCGAACGCAGTTAAATCGAATTTGGTGCAAAGAAAGAGGAATTAGGATGAGTGGCGTTCCTCTAGGAAGACCCCCTAAAAATATTAGCAAGTCACAGAAAAAACAAGCTCAGTCAGACGAGATAATTCGTAACTCAATTTGTCAGAAAATTTGGAGAAGCTAAAAGAAGATTCAGCCTCGGTAAAGTTATGGCTAAACTTTCTAATACTTCTGAAACAGGTATCGCTATAACTTTTATGGTGATGAATCTTTCCGCCCTGCTGCGGCAGGCTTTTTGGCTTTTTTTATGTCTATTTCACAACAAAAACCTTTGCTTAGGTTTTCTGCCTTTAAAGATGAGAAAGAATTATGTTTTGTCTAAAAAAGATGAGGATAATTTATATTATTCAGATAATAGCAAATTCACTCATCTTTCTAAAGGCTGTTTTCAGACTTTTTCAGCAAGCCCTTTTTAGTGCCACGACATAATCGGCTTTTTTCTGACGAATCAGTCGGACTATCTCTGTTTGAGTCCCCATCGCATCAATGGTGATAATCGCCCCGGCAATGTCGAGTAGTTCTAGTAGGGCTGGAATTGCTGTGATTTCATTGGAATGGTCTTCAACTTTGACTTGCCCGAGTACCAAACGCTGTTGGCTCGCCCAAGCTGTCACTAAATGTAAGTTTTTTAAACCTTTCTCTCGATCGTAAGAACCTCGCAAAGTTTTGCCATATATGGGGATGATTTCTTGGCAGACGGAACCCATAATTTGTTGCAACCATTGCGATAACTTCTCAAGAAAAAACTTTCGGGTCTAGCTTTTCAAACACCCGGCGGAATGTATCATCACTGGGGATGCCATTGGGTAACTCTAAAAATTCTTCTAACCATTGTTGCTTGCTGAGTCCATAATTTTCGATGTCTTCCCACCCCTGGGCATCGGCGATTGTAGCTAATATGGTAATGACCAGAATGTCTTTAAGTAAATGTTGTTTGGTTCGGTCTACTCTCGGATCTGGGATGTCATCAAAATAAGTTGAAGGCGCAGTAAGTGTTGCAGGGAGATGGGTTGAGACCTGTCGGGCTTCGGTGATGATTTTGGCTCATTCACAACACGATCAAATCCTTTCTCCATTGATTTTTCCTCACCATTCGTGACACAGATGAAGCACTATTATAGAACCCATTTGACATCTCCCAAAAAGAAATGGTTGATAGAGCGCTCTTAAATTATAATGGAATTTTACCCCCAAAAACATGAGCCAACTCCGAGAATATATTGAAAAGCATCCATCCGAGACTCAAAGAATGTTGGGTATAGACTACGACCAATTAATACAACTAATTACCCATGCAGAAAATTTGTACGCTCGTCAAAAAACATCTCAAGAAAGTCAGAAAACTCGGCTCATTAAACCGGGCAGCGGTCGTCCCCCTAAACTAACGATAGCAGACCAAATTATTTTGACCCACCGTGTACCTGCATAACTTACCTACTTTTCAAATGCTTGGGGTACAATTTGGCATTGGTGAATCAACCGCTAATTATATTTTTCACCGTTGGGTAAAGATTTTAAGAGATTTATTGCCGGCTTCGGTGTTAGAACAAGTAAAAAAAAATGATGGCGAGCGGGCATGGGTTCTGGAAATTTTGAAAGATGTTGAGTTGCGGGGTAGATAGCTACGAGCAGCCCAGACAAAGACCTACGGACAATGAAGAGCAGAAAAAAAATTACTCTGGCAAACAAAAGAGACATACTAAAAAGAACCAGGTAATAGTCATGCCATCCGGTAAAGAGATTGTTGACGTAGTAGTAGGAGAAACCGGAGCAACAGCCGACATAAACATTTGGAGAAAGCAGAGAGCGTCCGACGAAACATCACAAAAGTTTCAAGGAGATAAAGCTTATGCACTCGACCATTAATTAATACTCCTCATAAAAAACCGCGTCAGGGAGTTCTGACTCCAGCTCAAAAGAGAGCCAATAAGTCAAAGGCTCAAAAAAGAATCTTTGTCGAGCATCTAATTAGATTATTAAAAATATGGAGAGTAGCATCAGAAAGATTTCGCTTAAAAACGAAAAATTACGAGAGAGTAATTTTGGTGGTATGTGGATTAGTAAGATGGCGAATAGGTGCGCTCGTTATGTGTCAATAAAAGTCCCTACAAACTGAAAAAAAAACAGTAAAATTTAGGTCAGAAAATTGGGCAGTTTTTATCTATCGACCGTTGAAACCCTTAAGGAAGCGTTGGTTTCTGACGGACGGTCCCTGCTGGAACCGTCCGCCAGAAACCAAGCGGGGAAAGGGATTGGAATTATGGGAGAGGTCTATTTGACATCTTTGAGGCTGCGAGTCGATCGCGCGTTATCTCTCGATCGCGCGTTATCTCTCGATCGCGCGTTATCTCTCGATCGCGCGTTATCTCAAATGGGTTCAAAGAACTGCTCTTGACAGGATGCTCTTTTATATCTTGCCCTTTTTGTCAAGTACAATTTATACCAAATTAGATGAGCTTACCCTGCCATTTCGGTCGGGAAATTTTTAGCATATTCTGCTTCAAATTCAGACCACGGGATAAGTTCGGCCATCTTTACCCAACGGTTATCTGCTGACAACCTTCCTTCAAAGGGTAGTTTAAAGTCGGATGGGGGGCTTGGGGCAAGCTCAGCTTTTCTGTACACTAGCGCAGGTGGTGATGCACGGGTTTTGAGTCATTATATCTGTTTTTCTTGCACCCTTCCACCTTTTTAGGGTAACACAACTCATACAGTGTTTACTTTTGCAACTGCTTCAGCAAACCCTAATTACTTCACTTAATTCTTGACTACCACAATTGAGACAGATGTTGGGTGAGCTAATTTCTGTTCTGTCTACTCGTCCAAACCCTTTGCGGGTTTTCCCCTGATGACCCGGTTGTCCGCCTGGTTTCTTTTTTGGGTCTGCTTCTGGCTTGATTGTTGGTTTCTCTGGTTTTTGGAGTAGATCCGTTGATGGGGGTTTGGATGAAGTCTGACTGGTGGTTCGACTTTTGCCCGTAGCAATCGCTAGTTTTTCTTGCAATTGTGCAATGATTTTTTGCAGCCCCAGTACCATTTCTACCAGTTCAGCTTGGCTCAACTGCTCGATTTCGGTTTTTTTCTGCTCTCTCGTGGGTGCGAGCTTTTTCATCCGTTTATTTTACCAGATGCCGCCACTGAAGTTTTTTTTGACCTGAATCCTTACAATTAATCATTACGATCAAGTGAGATGAAGAGCGAGCGAGCTTATCATACCTTGATCCAGCAACGCCGGATTTTCTTGTGATGTAATGAACCTGAAACCCTTGATGGATATACTAGATACCAGTAAGCCCGTGACGAGATTTGAACTCGTGACTTCCTCCTTACCAAGGAGGTACTCTACCACTGAGTTACACGGGCATAAAAAATTAAGAATGTTAAATTAAAATTTTTAACTTTTTATTTTTATTGAAATTGTGGTGGGCCGGGCTGGATTTGAACCAGCGTAGGCGTAGCCAGCGGATTTACAGTCCGCCCCCATTAACCGCTCGGGCACCGACCCATTTGTACCCACAGTTAAACATCCTAGCAGATTCTTCTTTTTTTGCAACATTATATTTAAAAGTCTAATCATTAAGTTTAGAACACATAAGTCATTTAGCGGCAGACAGGAAAATTGAATACTGTTTCAGGTGCGATTGCTAAGTCTAGGCTTGGTGTCCGCCCGGAACACCCGAAGTCTAGACTTAGCCCAAATCCCTAATTCACTAATTCCCCGGTTTCTTGCAGGGAGTGCAGGCGGCGGTAAATGCCTTGTTGACTCAAGAGTTCGTCGTGACTGCCAACTTCGACGATTCTACCACCGTCGAGTACGACGATCGCATCGGCTTCGCGAATTGTACTCAGTCTGTGGGCAATAATTATGGTGGTGCGCGTACCGAGAATATTCTGCATGGCTACCTGGATCGATCGCTCGCTTTCATAGTCCAAACTAGAAGTAGCCTCATCAAAAATTAACACATCCGGCTCCAGCAACAGCGCCCTAGCAATCCCCAACCGCTGCCGCTGACCGCCGGACAACCGCATTCCTCTCTCCCCGACCACGGTATAGTAACCTTGGGGCAACAGCCGCACAAAATCGTCTACTTTGGCGATGCGACAAGCATCCTCAACTTGCTCGAAAGTTGCATTTCTGTTTCCGTAAGTCAAATTTTCCAGCAAAGTACCGTTAAAAACGTCTACTTCTTGGTGAACAATGGCTAAACGCTGGCGGTAGCGAGTCACGTCTAAGCTGCGAATGTCTTCCCCGTCGATCAAAATGCGGCCGGAGTTGGGTTCAAAATAGCGAAACAGAAGTTTCACTAAAGTCGATTTCCCGGAACCCGATCGCCCGACTAATGCTACAGTTTGACGGGGATGAATCAATAAATTCACATCCTGCAAAACGGGTTTTTGACTGTCGTACCCGAAGGTCAAACCGCTGAATTCAACTTTGCCGGTAAATTTATAAGGCGACGCCGATCGAGCATTTTCTGCTAAATTAACCGCATCAACACCGTCTGGCGTTTGCATAAACTCGTGGAACCGGATCATTGAAGAATAGCGCCGCGCCAATGATTCGGCGATAATGCTAATCGGACGCAGTTGGGAATATGCCATGCTTGCCAGGGTGTAGACGGTAACAAAATATCCGAGGGAAATTTTGCCTGCAACCGTGGCTGCTAGGTTAAAACCGAGAACTGAAAACAAACACAAGTGGACGATCGTCTGCTGGTATGTCCCCAAGGTGACGTATCCTTTGTGAATGCGGTTAATGACAACTTTTAATTCGCGATCGAGTCTGGTGGTTTGCCTTTTGAGTTCATCCCTTTCTGTCGCAAAAGCTTTGACTGTTTTGATGTTGGTGATAATTTCCGAGTTGCGACTTTCGGTATCTTCGATGTATTCATCTAGAATTTCTTCGCGCGCAGTCACCCCTTGCAGACCTTTTAAGGTGAAACTGAGGATAAATAGGAATGAAACCACAATTAATAAGCCAATCCGCCACTCTATTAAGCAGATAACGGCAAAAATGCCGATTAAGCGGACGACTTCGGGGATGAATTCGCCGGCAATTTCTGGGTAAGTCCAAGTATGGTTGGCGATGCCTTTGGCGATGCGGCTGGCAATCCGTCCGGCGTTGTTTTCGTCGTAGAATTCTAGGGGTAAGGTGAGGATTTTGCCGATCGCACTTCTCATTCGATCGCGCCTTGCCCTCAATGGTATCGCCCAGTGAAACCAATTTCCTACCCAAGGTTCGATCGGTGCTTTGGCGACTGTTACCAGAAAAATTATGCCCAGCAAGACGGATAGCGATAATATTTTGTTGGGTGAGTGCTGGGTAACAGAGGCGATCGCTGTTATGAGTTTTTGCGTTACTGTATCTGTAGGTTGACCCGACAATACGTTTAATATTTGACCGATCGCGTAGGGTACAAGCAAATCGGCTAGTGCCAAAATGCTGGATGCGCCTATGCTGTAAACTGAGCTTTTCCAGTAGCGACTGTAGTATTTGAAGATGTCCTGAAAGCTTGCCATAAATTTTTGTTGAGATACAACCCTTGCAAATACTTGGATTTAAAATTGCGCTCTCGGCGCGCTTTGTTTACAAGTGTACTACAAAAGTAGTCGCTCGGGGAGTCATCTCGGCTCATGCTAGCGACTCGCCCGATCGGGTGATTTATGGCAATCCTTTGATGGTCATCCTTTAACCGTCAGGCATCTATCCGCATTCCTCGGCAAAAAACTCACGACTGAGGGCAAAAAAATGCAAAAGACAGAATTTTTCTTAAATTCTGCCTTCTGAGCCATGCCTTATAAGTTTGATGTTTGAGTAGTCTGTTAGCTGAAGGTGTAGGCTGATTGCAGGGCCCACCAGATCAAGAAGCCGATGCCGCCCGTAATGACAATCGCCGAAATGGCGATCGCAATGGGGCTGTCAGCTCCCTTGAACTTCATGATTCCGCGATTTAAGTCTGACATAGCAGTGTTCTCCCAAATTCCAGCTTGATTTTAGCTTTGCTGTCGGCGGATGGCTGTGAAAACGATGGCAATTACTGATTTAGTTAATAATTCAGGCTCCTCAAATGTCGAAGGGACTGTGGCGCGATCGCCCCTGGGCTGAGTTTGTAAAAAAAAATTAGGTAAAAGACTTGACAAACAAAGATACCTAAGGCACTATAGTTAATACCGCAGGAAATGCGGGTGTAGCTCAGTGGTAGAGCGTCACCTTGCCAAGGTGAATGTCGCGCGTTCGAATCGCGTCACCCGCTTTAAAGATAAAAAAAACTCAAGAAAACCGGAAAGTAGATCCAGAAAGTTTTCGGTATACTCCTAATGGTGGTAGAGAATACCTAAGTTAGTGGTAATATGGAATGCAGAACTTGTAAGTCAAAATTGCCAAGTGGGCGATCGCTCGGAACAGGCACTTAAAATCCTCGATCGGGCAGAATTAACAAGTTTAATAAAATGGATATGTTAACGATGATTTTTGCAAAAACGCTTTTTTATCCGATCGCTCGTGCCATCTCAAAAAGCTCCAAAGATTGACTTAAACGATGAGTACCCCTGCCCTTGCCGGCGGCGGGGTCGTCTCGTCCCCATAACGTTGACAGAAGCCTTTGGATGCAACCGCTGTCAGCAAATATTTGTATTGGATGAAAGCGGACACGTCATCGAGCAACTATCGACAAACTATCCTTACAAACAGGCTTGGCGGTGGACGGGCAACCAGTGGAACAGAGCGCATCCGGGTTTGAAAGCGCACTACTTGCCGCTGGCCCTAGGCATGATTTTGGTGCCGCTAGTGATTTGGTTGCCCCTGGCGCTGTACTCCCCCGGCCCAAATATTATTCTGTGGGCAATGGTCGCCGTGCTGCTAGCCATGTTGCCGGCGCTGATGGTATGGCTTGCTTACAGGCGTTAGCTAGATGATAATAGAGGATTTTAGTCATTCATCAGATGCGGCAAATGTCGCGCGCCGCGCTTACCAAGCTTCTTTGGAGTTGGCGGCGACAAAGAGTGCCGATCGCGCGGCAGCTTTGCAGGCGATGGCGGGCTCGCTCAAACGCAGACAAAATGACATTTTAGAAGCAAATACTCTGGATCTAGAAGCGAGTCGGGACATGGCGATTCCCGAGTTGATTGTGGAGTGGCTGAAGCTGACGCCGGAACGGATCAAGACGACTGTGCAAATTCTGGAACGGTTGGGGGAAATGCCAGATCCGATCGGCAGGGTGATCAATGCTTCTTATCAGGTCGATCGCTGTCAGGTGTACTGTCAGTCGCTACCGCTGGGGGCGATCGCTCTCATTTACGAGGCGTTTCCCGAGTTGGGGGCGATCGCCGCGGGTTTGTCTCTCAAAAGCGCTAACAGTTTGATTCTTAAAGGCGGCAGCGAAAGCTGGCAAACTAATACAGTAATTGGAGAAGCTTTGGTTTCGGCGATCGATGAGGTCGGTTTGCCATCGGGATGTTTGCAGGTACTGCCGCCGGATCGGGGCGCTTCGATCAGAGAATTGGTCACTCAAGACCAATATCTCAATTTAATTATTCCCTACGGCAGACCAAGTTTGGTGCAGCAGGTTGTAAGGTTGTGTACAGCACCAGTTTTGAGGTCAGCAATGGGAAATTGTTACCTTTATTGGTCGCCGACTGGCAGTTTGGAGATGGCAAGGTGGATGATTTTGGACAGCCATCAAAGCGTTCCCGATCCTGTTAATGCGATCGAGAAAGTGCTGATCGATCGCAACCAAAAACCTTCTTCCTTAGTCAGGCTGTGGAACACTTTAAAAGAAAAAGGCTTTCAAATTAGCGCAGATGCCGATCTTGTCGCAGATTTCCCAGACTTGAAGCTGGCGGAACCATACGAGTGGACTCAACCTTATTTAAACAAAACCATAGCGTTTAAAGTTGTCGATAGTTTAGAGATTGCGATCGGCTGGATCAACCGCTACAGCAGCGGCCACGCTGACTGCATCGCCACTGAATCTTACTTAGAAAGTCGCCAATTTGCTCTGGATGTTAACAGCGCCTCAACTTTTATTAATGCCTCGCCTCGGTTTTGGCGTTATCAAAATCGGGGAGATGCGATCTTTTTGGGAATGTCCAACCAAAAAGGTTATCGTCGGGGATTGATCGGGTTAGATACGCTGACGACAATTAAAGAAATTGTTCAGGGAAACGGACTTTTTTAATCTTATAGGTTATTTAGGATTGGTTATTGGAATATTAAACCAAAGTCAAAAGTGGGATAGTATTATCGATGCGTAAGCCTTTATAAGCCTTTAATAGTTGTTTCCAAATTTTTATTTATAGGATACAATAATATCTTGGTACAACAATTAGGTAGCTTTGCTATCCAGCAATTTGGTCACCAGCTCCCGGAACGACACAGATAAAATTTCCGCGTCCTGACAATAAGCCCGCGATTCATTTGTGGGTCAATCTCAAATCGGTACTGGATCTAATTAACTTTAGAAAGTTATTAACTCACATGAAAATACTCTTAGCGATAACATGAAATCCGAAAAATTACTCAATACTCTAGACAAGACAGCAACGCCGACTTTAGGCGAAGAAACGCTAATTCATCACTCGGTATATGTAAAAAAATTGCGTCCGCTGCTGCCGTCAGATGCCTTTGAACCCGATCGTAGCAAGTTAGCAATACTATTTATCAACGCTGCTATTTTATTGCTGGGATGGGGAATTGCTGCTAATCTCGATCGCTGGCCTGTCTATCTTTTAGGACTTTACTTACCTTTAGCCGTCATCATGGGCAATAGTATCATAGTTTTGCTATTTAGCTCCCACGATTTGATGCACGGTAGCGTTCAGAAAAAGTCGCGCCTCACTTATCCGATCGCCTTTTTGGGACTGAGTATGCTGTTTATGCCGCCTACTCAGTGGAAAAATCTGCACAACCTCGTACATCACAATAACACGAATTCTTTAGCAGACCCCGATCGCAACTATCTGTACCAGCAACCAGATACTTGGGGAAAATGGATTCAAAATCTGTTTGTACCTTCGGTAGAAGTCAATCCGCTGTGGTTAATGGTAGGGATGGCCGGTTCGTGGTTAGTGCATAATTTCCGCAATCTCACCTCGGTACTGTTATTTAACGATAAATCTGTCGATTACGTACCGGCTGCCTTTACAGTTAGTCCTAAAGATAGATTGACAATCGCATTTGAATGTCTGGGAATTTTAGGAATTCATGCCAGCATTTTGTTCTACCTAAATTTTCATCCGCTCAAAATCGCTCTCGCCTACTTTTTGCCGATCGCAATTGGTCATGCAGGCGCAATGTTTTACATCTATACCAATCATATGGGTTGCCGGATGACCGCCATTAATGACCCGCTGATCAACAGTATGTCAGTGGGGGTTCCTAAAATATTTGACCTGCTGCACTTTAATTTTTCTTACCATACAGAGCATCATATTTTCCCCAGCATCAACTCAGACTATTATCCGATGGTGCAAGAGTTGTTGCAAATTCACTATCCCGGACGCCTGAATTTAATCGATGCTGGCAAAGCTTGGCGGTTGCTGAGGCAAACACCCCGGCATTATCAAGATGAAATCACCTTCACTGATTCCTCTGGTACAATGTGCGTGAATTGCTCGATCGCTGAAGAATACAAAAACGGCTAATACAGAGTAAGGTGCGCACTGCGCACCCTACATTGAGATATTGTGCTGAATTGTTAATTCTACATACTGATGCTATTTAGCACCAACGAAGGCTTGAGAGAAAAGTAAGGGATTACTCGTTTTTGATTGTTGGCATCAATCTTCTGTTCTGCCATATTCAAATTTTGCTGGAACTGTCTGGCTAAAAGTTGGATCGGCGTTCCCGCAAAAACTTCGTCGAAACTCATGCGGTAGAGTTCTCGGAAAGATTTATCGTAATAACCCAAACGGTCATATCGATAAGCTGACAAAATAAACAGAATTTGCAGTTGGTCAGCCGCTCGTTTGTACGGAGGCAGCAACCGTAAAATATCCTTTTCTGTAATCACTTCTAGATTACCCGAAGCAGTAATTCTAGGAATGTCCCGGTAGGCTGCTAAGGGCATATTGGCAGCAAAACTCATGTATTCATACTGGGCAAAATTGACTGCTGAATGCTGCGGGCCGCAGGTAAAAATTATAGTTGTGACAATTTCAATTAATTGTTCAACTGTGTTGAGATGGTCTGGCATTCCTTTGACTTTACCGCCTTGGGGAGAGGCTAATTCTTGGGCCCAGGTTTGCAGTTCCACATCTTGAGCGATCGCCACATCCGTCGGGTAAAAAAAGTTGAGATAGCCCGATACAAAGGTTTCAATTGCATTCCAAACCAGCAATCCATCATCTCGGTAAGGATAGTGAGGCAGTTGATTGGGGTCATCCATTCCCCGATTTTTTAGTTCAGCGGGTAAGGCAAATTGATCGAGACTCCACGTACTGCACGCCTCTCTACTTATTTCTATTGTCTCTGCCAAGGTGCCGCCTAGCAATTCATCGACGGGCCCGCCGGGAGCGATCAAGTGAGAACGCGCCAGATCGTTGTTGGTCAACATAAAGCGAAAGTGCGGTTTCAGCAGCAGACTAAGCGGGTGATTTTTAGCCAACTGTCGGGCGGTGACGATCGCGATTGGTTCCATCACCAGATGAGTTCGACCTAAATGCGAGCTCATTTCATGGTGATTGGCATCTGCTACTTGCACGCAGAGTTTCGCAAACAGCCAATCGACAGGAGGATCGAATGGGGTATAGACATGGCTATCTGGCGTCGGATCTAGTTGAATGGCAATAGGTGTCATTTCACCGCGATCGCGGACTCCCGTCCACCGCCAAGCGAAAAAAGCCCGTGGTTTCGGCAAGTATTTTCTGCCTTTTTCATAGGTTCCGCCTCCAACGAGAGCAGGCGCGCGATAGTGTTCGTCAGTACCTGTGTAATCGGCAATGTAAATGTTTTTGTCCTGCAACTCTTGGCGCAGATCGAATAATGGGTGCAAACTGGAAAGACCCCTCAGTGTTTCTGCCCGAGGATCGCTCGCATCTAAGAGGCGAAGCACCATTGGATTTGCTCCAGACAGGCGCTGTTCTGCAAAAGAGCGATCGGTTTGGTAAATTTTGGCAACTTCAGGTAGTGGCAGCCAAGTAAAAAAGTCTTCATAGTCTTGGAGTTCGTCGAGACGATCGAGAAAAGTTCTCGAATCGGCTGCCAGCATATTTGCAGGAAGTTCCGATGTTGCTAATATGCGTTCTGCAAGATACTTGCTCGAAAAGTTCTCGACTGCGGGCACATCTTTCAATAATGCCAAAGGTGATAAACTCTCATAGTCAAACTGATAAGCTTGTTGCTGACGATTCAAGGAATCTTTGCGCTGTTCTGGGTTCGGGTCGTCTTGAGGAAGAGAAGGTTTCATATTGTCTACCATTGTATAAATCAACTCTCTTTTTGTAGTAAAATATCGGAAATCATCACTACTGATCGAAGATGGAATTTTAAAAGTATAGTGTGCCTAGCCTCACCCTTGATATAGGTCTTATTCACCGATCGATAATCTTATTCCGGATTTTTTTAAACTCAGAAAAATTCCTCAAAAGAAGGCAACACTTCTCGATCGCCCTAAATTTAGGTTCAAAGGTTTCATACTCCCGATAAGTAGCTCGCACTCAAGAACCCCGACATCTCAAAGAAGTCGGGGTTTGGGGTGTTCGGTTTTTTGAGCTGGGTCTACTGATTAGCGGTTAGGCACGAACCATTAAATATTGGCCGTTGCCGTTATATTCGCCGTCGCAACTCGCGAAATTAGCCACAAACCAAATCAGGTAAAACCGCCAGATGCGGCGAAATTTGGCATAGTCGATGCCGTAGTCTAAATCTTTGACTATTGCCTGAGAATCGTCAAAGTTTTTCAGCCAGTTAGCAAAGGTTGTGGAGTAATTGTATCCGTTGAGATACCATCTTTGAATGGTTTTGAGGTCTTTATTGTGGCTGGGAACTGCATCGTATTTCCAGTAACGGCCGTGGGGGAAAATGTATTTGTGGGTGAAAACGCTGGATATATTGTTGGGCGTGCGAACTGTGATGATATGAATGAAAACTTTGCCGTTATCCTTCAGGAAAGAGGCGAGCTTTTGGAAAGCCTTCGTTAAATTACCTACATGACAAAAAACTCCGATGGAGAGAATTTTATCAAATTTTGTCTCGAAGTTGGCGTCGTTCAAATCGCCTTCATATAGGGTAAATCGACCAGAACTAAGGTAGCTTTCAGGATCTTGCATCTTCTGACGCATATACTCGCATTGGTGGTGGCTGAGGTTAATGCCAGTAAACTCGACATTAGGGAATTTGGAAAGAATGTAATTGGGAACGCAACCCCAACCGCAACCAAAGTCTAAAATGCGATCGCCATCCTGAATCTCTAGCTTTTCAATCACATCATCAATCATCTGCATTTGCGATTGTTCAAGGTTGGCGGCTCCTTTTTCCCACAATCCCATGCTGTATTTAGGATAAATGAGTTTCCCCTCGCCTAGCATCGGATTCAGCATGGCTTGAGGCAAGTCGTACTGAATTTTCATTAAATCCCGCGGCCCTTCGGCTGTATGGTCTGTTTCTGTTAGTACCCATTCGTAGGGTGCAAGCAGGGAGGGAAAATGCTTAAAAAAGACGGGCATACAGGTATCAAAAAGCGATCGCAATACTGAATCTGGGACTTCTAATCCGTTGATGTAAGACTCTGCTACTGCCATTTGCACCGTGTTAACTGCACTGACTGCGAGGCGGGTTGCTCCATAGGCGATCGGACTTTTGGTATGGATATTTCCCACGAGGGGAATGTGGTTTTCGATGTTTTGTAGAGCTGTTGATGAAGTCATGGTTATACTGCTTTTAAAGATGCTGCTATTCTATCTCACGAAAATTAGCTGGTTGTTAGAGAGCAAAAAAGCTGAAACTCTTGCCAAGTAAGGTTTTCACAGCAAAATTCTGAAAACTCCGAAAAATATATCGCCGTTGAAGGGGATTTGATAACGGATTTATCGGGCTTTGGGCGATCGAAATTTTATTAAGAATTATGTCAGTCCATTTTAGATTTTAGATTTTAGATTTTAGATTAACTCCACAGCTTGAATTGGGGTATTTTCACGGTGAGATGAAAATTTTAGTGTTCAGTTATACCATTTTATATCTGAGAATTGAGAATGAATGATGAGCTAAGAGTTGGACTCTTGCCTAGAGTTACTTTCTTTTTTTAAACTGGTGTCAGTTGGGCGCTTGAGCTGAGGAAACGAGAAGCAAATGCCGATCGCGACTTATAGTTAAGGAATCAGGGGATGCAGAAAAAATGCTGAGAAACCGGGTTTGGATACAGGTTCGCTGCAATAACAGATGTCCGCGAGATTCCTCGCTAATTAGCTAGACGCGCCACATATGCCACAGATTCACTATCTGCCGGACGATCGCACGATCGAGATAGACGACGACGATATAATTCTCGAAGCTTCTCTGCGTGCCGACATTCCCCACACCCACATCTGCGGCGGTAGCGCCCGATGTTCGACTTGCCGGGTATTGATTGTCGAAGGTTTGGAATTTTGCTCTCCGCGCACTTCGCCGGAGGAGGAACTTGCCAAAAAATTGCGTTTAGAACCCGAAATTAGGCTGGCTTGTCAGACGCAGGTTGCGGGAGGCAAGGTGATTTTGCGCCGATTGGCGATCGATTCTGAAGACTTGGAATCATTTAACGACGAAATGGCGGGAAAGTCAATTTCTGCTCCTGTCGGGCAAGAGAAAAAAATTGCAATTTTGTTTGCGGATATTCGAGGATTTACACCTTTTGCAGAATCGCTGTTGCCCTACGATGTAATCTATGTTTTAAATCGCTATTTCCAAAAAATGGGTTATGCGATCAACCGCAATGGCGGCATGATTAATAATTATATGGGAGATGGTTTTATGGCGCTGTTTGGGTTGGAAAATCCCGACAAGGCGGCGGAACAAGCAGTGAGGGCTGGGGTGGAGATGCTGGAGGAACTAGAGAAACTCAATCCCTATTTTGAGACTTTATACCGTCACCGATTGCGGATTGGGATTGGCATTCACTGCGGCTGCGTGGTTGTGGGGAAGTTGGGCGCGTCGAAGAGTCAGACAGTTACGGCGATCGGGGATGCAGTGAATTTGGCCAGCCGGATCGAGGCTGCTAACAAGCAAGTGGGAACGAGTTTATTGATTTCCGAAGAGACTTATCAGGAAGTCAAGGAATTGGCGATCGTCAATCAGTGCGTATCCGTGCCAATTCCGGGAAAAAGTGGCGAATATCCGCTGTATGAAGTAGTCGGGATGCCGCCGCTGCCCGTGGAAATCGAAGAAGTTTCTGAGGTAAGGGAAGGTTCTCTTTGGCAAAGTTTTGTCAATAAATTGCTGGCTTTGTATGGTGCGGTGTACAATTGGATGAGGAAAGTTTGGAGTCAAATCATAAAACTATAGAGAAACTTTTTTGAGTTTGGTTATTTACTCGATAACATGAATATTCCCAATTCAATTGTCCGCATTTTTATCATGCTCCCCAACGGTCAGATTGGGGCACAACTACGAGATAATATTCCCGGTATTGCCAGTCAAGGAATGCTTTCTACTTTTGGTGGTGGCGTGGACATTGGAGAAAGTCCACAGCAGGCAGCCCTGCGAGAAATGGAGGAAGAAACTAGCCTCACAACCAATTATTACAAAATGGATTTTATCACAACTTTTACTCACCAAAAGACTCAAAATGATAAAAAAGTATTACAAAAAAACCACCTTTTTTTGGCGAGAGTTAGCGATTGTGATAAAATAGAAATCAAAGAAGGTGTGGGTTTGGTAGTTTTGAGAAAAGATGTAGATTTTGAAAAAGTCAACGCGGGGGAAGGTACTCAAATGGCTTGGAAATTGTTGCAGGAATATTTAAAATAAAAACTCTCACATTACCTTTTCCCCGCGCTGAGACTGAAACTTTAATATAGAACTTCTTTACGATGTTGTTAAATACGAATTCAGATTACGAATTATTACTACAACGAGCGATCGCGATCGCAGCCAAAGCTCATGAGGGGCAGGTTGATAAGGCAGGCAATCCCTATCTCGATCATCCGCTATTTGTGATGGAAAATGTAAATTCTCTAGAGCAAAAAATCGTAGCGGTTCTACACGATGCGGTCGAAGATTCTGAACTGACACTTGAGCAACTTAAAAGCGAAGGTTTTCCTGAAGTTATCGTCTCGGCGATAGAGGCGATTACCAAAATAGAAGGAGAAGCTTATGCAGCTTATTTAGAACGTGTGATTGCCAACCCGATCGCATTGCCAGTCAAAATCGCGGATGTTACTCATAACCTAGATATTCGTCGTATTGCCCATCCGACAGAGGCAGATTTTCAACGCATTGCCAAATACAAAAAAGTCCTCAGTCAGTTGTGTGCAGCCTTAAAGTAATTATTAACCGCAAATATCCGCTTTCATCGTGGCACAGGCATCTTGCCTGTGCGATATGTGCGGTTAAAAAAATCCCCAAATCTAAGCCATCACCATCCCCCCATCCACATTAAAAACCTGCCCCGTAATATAAGCCGCCGCCGCATCTGCCGCCAAAAACTTCACCATCCCCGCAACTTCTTCAACTTCCCCGTATCTCCCCAGCGGAATATACTTCAAAATCTCATCAGACTTGACATCCTTAGTCATATCTGTAGTGATAAAACCCGGTGCAACTGCATTCACAGTAATCCCGCGACTGGCCAACTCCTTCGCCACAGTTTTAGTAAACCCAATTACCCCAGCCTTCGCCGCACTGTAATTAGCTTGTCCGGGATTGCCCATTTGCCCAGCAACCGAAGCAATATTAATAATTCGGCCGCTTCGCTGCTTCAGCATGATTTTACTCGCAGCTTTCGCACACAAAAACACGCCAGTTAAATTCAAATCAATTACTGCTTGCCAATCTTCCAACTTCATCCGCAATAGCAAAGTATCGCGAGTAATGCCGGCATTGTTCACCAAAATGTCAATCCGTCCCCATTTTTCCATGACATTACTGGTGAGTAAATCTACTTGGTCAGTTTTCGAGACATCTGCTGCAAGCGCCACAGCTTCTCCTCCAGCAGCGACTATTTCTGCTACCACCTCATCAGCAGCAGCACTCGAACTCGCATAGTTTACGGCGACTTTAGCGCCCTCTGCGGCTAATGTTAAAGCAACGGCGCGGCCGATTCCCCGCGACGCACCGGTCACGACAGCAACTTGACCCCGCAGTCTCTGAAAAGTCTCTGGCAATAATTCCATAATTTTATCCTCGCAATCTACCAGAGAATTTTGCACTAAAATCGAGCCAGAACCCAAAAAATTATTTTGTCTTATGGCAGTTCAAAAACAGTTCAGCAGTTTTGAGGAGTTACTATCGGGCTCTGACTTGCCGGTGTTGGTAGATTTTTACGCTACTTGGTGCGGGCCTTGTCAGATGATGGCACCGATTTTGGAGCAAGTCAGCGGTCAGATGAAAGACAAGCTGATGGTTGTCAAAATTGACACCGATAAGTACGAACAGTTGGCGTCGCAGCATCACATTTATGCTTTGCCGACTTTGGTGTTGTTCAAAAATGGCGCTGAGGTCGATCGAATTGAGGGAGTGATGCAAGCGGCGCAGTTGATCGATCGAGTGCAACCTTACTTGTAGCAGGAGCCAATTATCTCACACGTAGGGTGCGTCAGCTAATATCTGATTAATTATGAATAAGATAATCGTAGTTGACGCACCCTACCTATGAAGACTCCCAGCCACGCTATTATCAATCTGGCAATTCTCGGCAAACCGCAACTGCCGCAAGCTAATCTCATTATTGCGATCGGCGGAATTTTGCCGGATATTCCGATATTTTTATTTTACTTTTGGGCGAAATACATTGCTCGCTTGCCTGCAGCTACAATTTGGTCAGAAGCATATTATGAGCCTTTTGTGCAAAATTTTGTGGCTCTGTTTCATTCAATTCCCCTTGCGGTTATTGGTTTGCTAATTGCTTATTATTTCGGTTGGCAAAGTGTGCAAATTCTGTTTATCAGCATGATACTACACTCTCTGGGAGATTTGCCAGTCCACAATGACGACGCTCACCGACACTTTTTTCCGTTCAGCAATTACCGTTTTATCAGTCCGATTTCTTATTGGGATAGGAAGCACTACGGGTCAATTGTTTCTCTAGTTGAAATGTTGTTAGTGCTGCTGTCAACTTACCGCGTTTTTGGTTTTGTTAATTCTTATGCTGGAAAAACGTTGTTGATTTTGGTGAATGGTTTTTATTGGGCTGGCGCGGTTTATTTTCAGGTGCGAAATTTATTTAAATTCACTTCCCAAAGATGAAACATGAACTCAAAATTACCAATTAGCAATTAGGAATTAGCAATTACCATATTGTTAACTACGTCGAATATTAAAACAGCACCAATCTTGGCGCTTCCACAGAGTAGCCACAATCCAGCCGTGCTGTTCGAGAGTGTCAGCTATTGGCTTAGCTTGTTCGAGCAAAATGCCGCTGAGCACGCCCCAAGTAGTGGGTTTGCTAATTGCAGTAAACTGCGGGATTAAATCAATGATTACTTCTGCTAAAATGTTGCAGATCAAACCGTCGATCGGCTCATCTACCATTTCTTTCAAGCGATCGATACTGCCGAGCTCTGCAACTAACTGCTGAGAATTAACGCGGTTGAGTAGTCTGTTGCTAATGGTCGATCGCACTGCCAAAGGATCGGTATCCAAAGCATAAACTTTTGTAGCGCCCAACAACACCGCGCCGATCGACAAAATACCCGATCCGCAGCCGATATCCGCAACTACGCACTTGCTGTCATCAAAACCGAGACGCATTTCCAGCGACTCCAGACACAGTTGAGTGGTAGCGTGAGCGCCAGTACCGAAAGCCACACCGGGATCTAAACGCAAAATGATGCGATCGGTATCAGTCGGTAAGGGCAGCCAGGCCGGGTTAATTAAAAAGCGATCGCCCACTTCTTGAGGCTGCCAGTGCTGCTTCCAAGTGCTGCCCCAGTCTTCCTCTTCAATCAAATCCCACTGCATCGCAGGTAGGGGCAAACCTGCACACAGAGCATCTTGGCGCAGCCACAGAGACAGAGCGGCCAAATCCAGCAATCCTGCCTGTTCTTCGGGCAAATAAGCCGACATCAGGCAGGAAGTGCTTTTGATCTCAGTAGCAGTTCCCCGACAGCCAAACCGTTCCAGACGCCAAAAGATGATATCTTCCAGCGCCGGATCGCAAAGAATTCTAATTTCCCACCAGCTATGTGCCATAACGATTTTAGATTTTAGATTTTAGATTTTAGATTGGCCCAGGGGAACTGGAGACTGGGAACTGGGGAGTGAGGAATGAGGATTGGTTAATAGAAAAATTCCCGCTTTCTTGCCAATTACCAACGATCGATTACCCATTACCAATTATCAGTCCTGGCATCCAAAATCTAAACTCCTAAATCCGTCAAAGATTTACCGTGTAAGCATCCCGAATTCCCGGAACTTTGAGGATCTCCGCCAGTATCCCCTCTGGTAGAGGGTCATCGAGGCTCAAAACCATCACCGCATCGCCGCGCACGATTTTGCGGCCTACTTGCATACTGGCAATATTGACATTAAAACTGCCCAATTGGGAACCAATTTTGCCAATAATCCCCGGCATATCGCGGTGCAGGGTAAACAGCATATGGTGAGTGGGGGAAACGTTGACTGGGAAATCGTCAACGCTGGTAATCCGAATTTCGCTTTCGCCGAGCACTGCACCTGTCACGGTGTGTTCGCCGAGGGTTCCTTTGGCCGAGAGGTGCAGGGAGCCTGTGTAGTCGCGAATCGAGGCGTCTCTGGTTTCGACGACGCGAATTCCGCGTTCTTTGGCTTCAATGCTGGCGTTGACGTAGTTAACGCGCTCTCGCAGGGCTTGGGAGAGCAGGCCTTTGAGGGCGGCAACGACTACGGGCTGGCTTTGGTTGTTGGCCAATTCGCCTTGCAGTTGAACGTTGAGGTAATCGACTCTGCCTCCGGCTAGCTGGCTGACGAGGTTGCCGAGGGTTTCGGCGAGTTGCAGGTAGGGTTTGAGTTTTTCGATCGAGTCTGGGAAAATGCCGGGTATGTTGACAGCCGATCGCGCGGGCAATCCTAACAGTACATCGCGAATTTGTTCGGCAACATCGATCGCCACATTCACCTGAGCTTCCGCTGTGGATGCTCCCAAGTGGGGCGTCAGCACGATGTTCTGGCCGACATTCCGCAGCGGGGAATCGGCTTCCAGCGGTTCGTGTTCGTAAACGTCCAAAGCTGCGCCGGCGATCTTGCCTTCTTTGATGGCTTCTGCGAGGGCTGCTTCGTCGATGATGCCGCCTCTGGCGCAGTTTATGATGCGGGCAGTGGGCTTCATTTTCGACAGCACCTCAGCGTTAATTAAGTGCAGGGTTTCCGGCGTTTTGGGGATGTGCAGGGTGATGTAGTCGGATTCCCGCATCAGCAGTTCGAGTTCTACCAAGCGGCAGCCCAACTGGTCGGCTCTTTCGGTGGAAATGAAGGGGTCGTAAGCCAGCAGTTTCATGCCCATTGCTTTGGCTGCGGCCGCGAGGTGAGAGCCGATTTTGCCCAAACCGACGATGCCGAGGGTTTTTTTGTAAACTTCTACGCCGATAAAGCGGTTGCGTTCCCATTTACCACCTTTGACGGATGCGTTGGCTTCCGGGATGTGGCGGGACATGGAGAGCATCATGGCGATCGCGTGTTCGGCGGCGGCGATCGTGTTGCCTTCGGGGGAATTGACGACTACAATTCCTTTGCGGGTAGCGGCAGGTACATCGACATTATCTACGCCGACGCCGGCTCTGCCGATGATTTTGAGTGAATTCCCGGCTTCAATGATTTCTTTGGTAACTTGGGTGCCAGAACGGATCATCAAAGCGTCGTAATCTGGAATAATTCGTACCAGTTCTTCGGCTGAGAGTCCTGTGTTTACGTCAACTTGCGCGACTTGGGAGAGGATGTCAATTCCGGCTTGGTCGATCGGATCGGATACTAGAACTTTAGGCATAGCAAGCAATTGAGTGCAATAGTAAAAATAGACCGAGCGTTGGCGAGCTCAAAGTGAGACTTATGACTTAGAGCAGTATCTAACTGCTCAGCTCAAGCTTGCCTTTGTGCAGTTTGAATTGTATATGTATTCGGTCAAGGTCGGCCGTTTTTTGCGTGAAATATTTCAGCTTTGCGGGCGATCGGACTCTCTGACCGTCTGAAAATCCCGCAAGTGCTTAGCTAGTATGTCTTTTCGGTCTATAATAGACTTTGGCTATTCAAGCCTAACTATCAGGAATTGTTTTCTAATGAATTATCTTATCGCCGTACTGCCCGATCGAATTCAAGCCGAAGCTGCCTACTGTGCTCTGGAAAAAGAAGGCTTGCCCATGAAGCAAGTGAGCATTTTGGGCCGCGGCTATAAAACTGCTGATGAATTTGGCTTGATCGACCCGAACCAGCAAGCGAAGAAACAAGCTAAACTCATGGCTATTTGGCTGATTCCCTTTGGCTTTATTGCTGGCGTTACTTTCAGTCTGATGACTGAGTTGAAGACTTTTGCCTGGGCGGGCGAAATTGGCGATCACGCGATCGGTGGCTTACTCGGTGCGATCGCCGCTGCGATGGGCAGCGTTTTTGTAGGAGGCGCGGGGGGTATGGCTTTTGGTAGCGGCGATGCTTTGCCCTACCGCAACCGTTTGAATGCGGGTAAATTTTTGATTGCGGTTAAGGGTACTGATGATTTGACTGGGAAAGCTGCGAATATTTTGCAGCAGTTTGAACCCGAAAATATCCAAGGTTATACAGAGACTTAGTTATTTGTTTGTTAACAGTTGACTCTTGACAGTTGTTGACTGTTGACATTCAACTCGTGTAATATTTGGAGGCAGTTATGGAATCACAAACTATCCCCCTACATTCTCCCCTAGAATTAACGCTCGAATTAACAGACGAGCAGTTTTTTCAGTTGTGTATAGACAACCGGGATTTGAGATTTGAGCGCACTGCTAGTGGAGGATTGATTATTATGCCACCGACAGGTAGCGAGACAGGTAGACGGAATTCAGACCTAAACTATCAACTTCAATCTTGGAGCCGTCAAAATAAACATTTAGGAGAGGCTTTTGATTCTTCAACTGGATTTAAACTGCCCGACGGTACAGATATTTCTCCCGATGCTGCTTGGGTGCGCCGCGACAAGTGGGATGCTTTAACTCCCGAACAAAAAGAGAAATTTGCGCCGATTTGTCCAGATTTTGTGGTGGAATTGCGCTCGACCACTGATTCGCTAGAAAAATTGCGGGCTAAAATGAAAGTGTATGTGAAAAATGGAGCGAGGTTGGGATGGTTGCTCGATCGCAAAAATCGGAAAGTAGAGATATCCCGTCAAGGTAGAGAAGTAGAAATTTTAGATGAACCTGCAACTCTGTCAGGTGAAGATGTACTACCCGGTTTTGTGTTGGATTTAACAGATATTTTCTAAATAAGAAGACTCGGCGGTTGCAACCGCATCTATCAAGTTAAATAGGACTCGGCGGTTGAAACCGCGTCTACACAAGCAAAACCTGCCGACGCGGGTTAAAGATAGCGCGGTAAAATTACGTTATTCTCTTTAGTCCGCGGAGGCGGACATCGTTTGTATAGCAGCGGTTTCAACCGCCGTCTTATCTTTTCCCGCTAATTGATGATATGATAGGCTGCCAAAGGTTGCGTTTGGTATGACCTATGAAAATCCTCCACGGGACTTGGATTCCTCAAGCAGAAGAGAATTTTATTCAACCTGGAACGTTTTATATTTGGGTTGAAACCACTGA
The DNA here is from genome assembly GCF_036702515.1 of Microcoleus sp. BROC3. NCBI lineage: Bacteria > Bacillati > Cyanobacteriota > Cyanophyceae > Oscillatoriales > Microcoleaceae > Microcoleus > Microcoleus sp. BROC3. Next base: position 116,135 of record NZ_JAUBTQ010000014.1, on the reverse strand, counting down.
AAAGAAAAAACAGCCTGCTAAGGTTCATCCCCGACAATTGGAGACGGCACAGTTAAGAGAGTTTCTAACGAAAGAAGCCGGGATTCAACTGTCACCAGTCAGCAATACAAGTGCGATGGGGCGAGAATACGCGATCGTCCCTCGGTATTTTTTACTGCCCAGTGCCGACAACCAGCCGTTGCCATCTTTAGAACTAGCGCGATATTTAGAGACAGAGTTACCCGAAACATTTGAGTTGGAGTATTGGGAAGTTGATTGTGTGTCCATCGCCACCCACACTTTGACTAAAGTATTGAACGATCTGCATTTTTTTGCCCTCTACGATTTAGCAGAAGTTCAGTTTGGTTCAGACTTGCTATTTTGGTATCACTACACCCAAAGTTTTAAGCAAATTGTTCTGAAAGATCATTATATTCCGGCGTTGCGCTATCGAGAAACTGCTCCGATCGCGATCGCACCCATCGAAACATCCGAACCCGCTGAGAAAGCCACGCGCGGGCGTAAGAAAGCGGGCGAGACAAAAACCAAAACAACTGCAAAAACTCCAAAAACACCTGCCAAAATTGAACCCAGCTTTGAGATTTATCCGGGATGGGAAATTGTTTCAACACAGTACGAAACTGATTTACAACGCTATGTTGAATGGATGCCTTTAGTTTGTGTGTCCGGTTTTCGGAAGATCCAGCTACAAGATACACCAAAGTTCTACGATCGCGAACGGTTGCTGCGGCATTTTTCCGAGTGTGCGATCGCGGAAATTGTCACTCAAACCCCTATCCCAGCATCGTTTGAAAATAAGATTGCGGATTCTTTACTCCAAATCTGCCTCAACCAAACACGAAAAATCGCGCGAGTAAGCCTTGAACAATACCGGCAATGGCAAACCTGGCGCGATCGCATTACGCGCAATCAATCTGCTGACTCATTATCCCTCTGCTTTCAACTACAATCCCCCGAAAACCCCGAACAGCCTTGGGTTTTAGAGTTTCAGGTGGCTGGGAAAAAAGACCCATCTCTGCGGATGCCGTTGCAGGATTATTGGCGATCGCGATCGACTCAACAAAAACAGTTGCAAACACAATTCGGAGACAACTTTGAGCAACATTTGCTGACAAATCTCGGCTACGCTGCCCGCATTTATCCCCAACTTTGGCAAGGGCTAGAAACCGACAAACCCGTTAACATTTCCCTCAGCTTAGATGATGCCTTCACTTTTCTCAGCGAGTCCGCTTGGGTATTAGAAGATGCCGGATACAAAGTGATTGTCCCCGCTTGGTGGACGCCGAAGGGACGACAGCGGGCAAAGATTCGCCTGCAAGTCAAAGGAAAGGGCAGCAAGAGCGCTGCAATCAAGGGCAAAAGATTGTTTTCGGCGGATTCCTTGGTGGAATATCAGTATGAATTGGCGATCGGGGGTGAACGGGTTAGCGAACAAGAATGGCAGGCGTTAGTAAATAGCAAAACACCGCTGGTGCAGTTCCGAGGACAATGGATGGAACTGGACAAAGACAAGATGCAGGAGATGTTGGAGTTTTGGAAAAAACATCGCGAAGAGAATCCCGATGTCAGCTTGATTGACTTTATGAAGTTGACGGCAGAAGGAGAAGCTAGTGAAGAGTTAGAGGTGGAGCGCGATCGGGCTTTATCGGATATGTTGGAGAAGCTGCACGATAAGAGTCGGTTAGAGTTAATTGCAGATCCAGCAAAGTTTCAGGGCCAGTTACGGGATTACCAAAAGCGCGGCGTTTCTTGGTTGAGTTATTTGGAAAGTTTGGGATTAAATGGCTGTCTTGCCGATGATATGGGTTTGGGTAAATCGGCGCAGGTAATTGCTAGATTATTGCAAGAGCGGGAAGTTTTATATACTACAAAACAGACAGAAAAAAAGACAGAAAAAGCGATCGCGCCTTCGGTTCAACCTACGCTGCTAATTGCGCCCACATCCGTAGTTGGTAACTGGCAAAAGGAAATGGAAAAGTTTGCTCCAGAATTGCGATCGCTCATACACCACGGCCCTGGGCGCTTGCAAGATGCCAAGGAATTCAAAGCCGCCGTCCAAGGTTGCGATATGTTGATTACTTCGTTTACCTTGGTGCGAAAAGACGAGAAACTGTTGAGCAGCGTAGCGTGGCATCGCGTGGTAATTGATGAAGCGCAGAATATTAAAAATCCGAAAGCGGCGCAAACCAAGGCGATTTTAAAGTTACCCGCTACCCATCGACTGGCATTGACTGGAACACCCGTAGAAAATCGATTGCTGGATTTATGGTCAATTTTTAATTTCCTCAATCCGGGCTATCTGGGTAAAGAGGCGCAGTTTCGGAAGTTGTTTGAGATCCCGATTCAAAAAAATGGGAGTCGCACGCAATCGGCAGCGCTCAAAAAATTAGTGGAACCCTTTATACTCCGGCGCCTGAAAACCGATAAGTCGATTATTCAGGATCTCCCCGACAAAGTTGAGCAAAAACTCTACTGCAATCTCACCCGCGAGCAAGCTTCGCTTTATGAAGCGATTGTGAAAGAGGTAGAACAAGAAATTGACGCGGCGGAAGGGATGAAGCGCAAGGGGATGATTTTGGCGACACTGCTGAAGCTGAAGCAAATTTGTAACCATCCGCGCCAGTTTTTGCAAGATGAAAGTGAGTTTACACCAGAGCGATCGCACAAACTGGAACGGCTGATCGAGATGATTGAGGAAGTCAAAGCAGAAGGCGAAAGTTTATTGGTATTTACGCAGTTTACAGAACTGGGAAGCGCGTTGGAAAAATATATTAAACAAACGCTACATTACAACACTTACTACATCCACGGGGGAACCAGTCGCGAAAAACGGGAACGGATGATTTCAGAGTTTCAAGATCCAGAGTCTGAACCTTCGGTATTTATTCTGTCACTGAAGGCGGGCGGCGTGGGAATTACGCTGACAAAAGCCAATCACGTGTTCCATTTCGATCGCTGGTGGAATCCGGCGGTGGAAGATCAGGCAACGGATCGGGCGTTTCGGATCGGACAGCAAAAAAATGTGTTTGTGCATAAGTTTGTGGCGATTGGCACTTTGGAAGAAAAGATTGACCAAATGATTGAGGACAAAAAGAAATTGGCCGGGTCAATTATTGGTGCGGATGAATCGTGGTTGACTGAGTTGGATAATGAGGCATTTAAGAAATTAATTAGGCTCAATAAAAATGCGGTTCTAGATTAGGAGAAACCCAAAAATATGTCACAATTTACTCGGACTTGGTGGGGCAATAAATTTATCGATGCGTTAGAAAGATTTACAGATTCTGGGCGACTCGGACGGGGACGTTCTTATGCACGAAACGGCAAGGTGAAAAGCTTTGGCATGAATGATGGGTTAGTGATGGCACAGGTGAGAGGCTCGGTTAATCCTTATTTTGGGGTTTATAAGGAGCCTCTGTACACAACTCAAATTGAGTTTGAGCCAATTAGTCAGGAAAAGTGGCAAATGGCGATCGCCCAAATGGCATCAAAAGCCAGCTTCATCTCTCGGCTGCTGCTCAACGAAATGCCCGACAACATTGAAAATGCTTTCTCACCCCTCGGATTGCACCTTTTACCCAGCAGCCGCGAGGACTTTAAGACTACTTGCTCTTGCCCAGACTATAGCAATCCCTGCAAACATATTGCCGGAGTTTATTATTTGGTGGCGGCCGAATTGGACAAAGATCCATTTTTACTGTTTGAATTACGGGGGCTTTCTAAGGAAGTGCTGCACCGCGAATTGGCAAAAACGCCTTTGGGAATGGCGCTTTCTGCCGAGTTAACAGCGGATGCAGCGGCCCCTGTGGCGGTGGATTCCTATTACACGCAGGCGATCGCCAGTGAGGCGCAAATGGTCAGCCTGAAAGAGTTTTGGCATGGTGCGAAGCGATTGCCGCAGACGATTGAGGTGGCAGCGCAAAGTGGGGTAAGTGCGATCGTGGTGAAGAAACAGGGAGATTTTCCACAGTTTTGGCACAAGGATGGTTCGTTTATTGAGGCGATGGAAGAGCTGTATTTGCGGGTGAAGAAGAATAAGTAGTTGGGTGGACAATGCCGAAGCCATAAGTTTCTTGCATCCGTTTCAGCGCCATCTGATGGTAAGTTGGCTCAACATCTACCCCGATACTGTTGCGCCCCCAGTTGGCGGCGGCGACGCAGGTTGTTCCTGTCCCCATAAATGGGTCAAGTACCGTATCTCCTGCAAAAGAAAACATCCGCACCAGTCGTTCTGCCAGTTCCAAAGGATATGGGGCGGGGTGTTGCTTGGTGGAAGCGCCTTTGATATCCTGCCAAATCTGTTGAAACCACTGCCGGTGGAGAGTTTCCGGTATTACGGACAATACCCGTGCTGTGAGGGTGGGACTGCGGTACCCGCCCGGTTTGCGCTGCATCAGGATAAATTCGATGTCGTTTTTGATGACACCTCCGGGCTCATAAGGTTTGCCGAGAAAACTGGTGCCATTCCCCGCTGCTTCCAGGGAAGCATTGGCGATTTTGTACCAGATAATCGGTGCAAGGTTATCAAATCCCAGATGGCGACAGTGTTCCTGAATACTCGCGTGCAGGGGAAATACCATATGCCTGCCAAACCGCCTGCGGGCAACACAGACATCCCCGACCACAATCACCAGTCGTCCGCCGGGGACTAAAACCCGCCATACCTGCTGCCATACTCGATCGAGCTCCTGCAAAAACTTTTCGTAGTCTGCTATTTCGCCAAGCTGGTTGAGATTTTTGAGATATTCTTTTAAATTCCAGTACGGGGGCGATGTGACTACCAGATGTACGCTTTCATCGGGAATATGTGTCAAGTTTCGGCTATCGCCCTGTAGCAGGGAATGGAAAGATGGCAACCCCTGCACCTGATTCTGAATTTCCTGGATCAACGCCTTATTTTTGCTGATGGCAGGAATGGCGCGTTGCTCGTCTGCTGTTAGTAATGCCGTTGCTTCCTCGGGTACAAGGCTTTTATCCTGTAGCGCTTGTTTCAACGGTTCGGCTGCTTCCTGACACAGCAACCGCGTTGAAATATTAACCTTGCTTAAACTCGAAGACTTCATACATTTGGTACAATAATCGTGATCATCATATCAGCTTTACCAGCAACTAAAATCATAAGATCGTTATTTGATGATTTTAGACTATAATTAAGTTAGTGCGACTGTTAAAAAAGTAGACTTTTTAGTTACAGCAAGCTTTGGCAATTTCAAATTAGAATCTAAAATTGACTGATGTTACCAAGAGAAGAACTGTTAAAAGGCATTGAAAACCGCGAATGTGTGGCGCGGGCGATCGACCAAGCCGAACAAGCAATTAAAACTTGGGAAATTACTCTGACTGATTTTCTGTCGCCTCCAGAATTGGCGGACACTCTGACGGTATTTAAGCGGTTAACAGACGTGGAATTAGTGGCTTGGGGCGGCTACCCGCAAGCTGAAAGACAAAGAATTGCGATCGCGCGATCGGAAATCCCGATCGACTCTGGTAGCGTTAACGTTGCGGCAGTAGAAATCGCTGGCAATTTCTTGTTCGATACAGCTTCTCACCGCGACTTTTTGGGGGCGATGTTGGGTACGGGAATTGTCCGCGAGAAAACTGGCGATGTGATTGTTTTGGGAGAACGCGGCGCGCAAGCGATTGTCATGCCCGAGATGGTAGAGTATTTGGAGATGAGTTTGCAGCAAGTGCGATCGGTTCCTGTACAAACGCGGCGCATTGAGTTGAGCGAACTCAAAATTAGAGAACCCAAAAAGAAAGAAATGACAACGGTTGAAGCATCGATGAGATTGGATGCTGTTGCCTCGGCTGGATTCGCCATGTCTCGCAGCAAAATGGCCGATTTAATTGGCAGCGGTGACGTGCGAGTTAACTGGAAAGACGTTACTCAAGCTAGTTATAATGTCAAGTCTGGAGATTTAATTGCTGTTACGGGCAAGGGAAGATTGGAAATTGGGGAAGTTGCTGTTACTAAGAAGGAACGCTACCGAGTCCAGTTAACTCGGTATTTGTAATTCTCGGAATTAGTAATTGGGAATTGGGAATTGGGAATTAGGAATTCTCTTCCCTGTTCCTTTTTCCCGATAGTGGTTAAATGGGTTAAATCTCGTATACAATCTGTTGCCGAACTTTCCGAGAACCCACTTCGGTTAAATCCTTTAAATCCCGTAGACTGCTTCCTTGCCGAACTTCCTTCGTAATTACGCTTTCTCCCGAAACACCTTTTCTACCGACTTCACCAAAAGTTCTCGCGGCATCAATCGAGGCATATTGGCGATGATTTGATTGGGAATTCCCCCTGTCACAACATTAGACTCATTTTTATCTAAAGCTTTCAAAGCATCTCGCACTACTTCCGCTGCAGGAACGAGTTTTTGCCCGCTGCTGGATGCCATTGATTGAGGGAATTCAGCTACTGCGAAAAAGTCCGATTCTGTCGGCCCTGGACAAAGGCACAAAACGCCAATTCCTAAATCTTTGTTTTCCGCCCAAAGCGCCTCACTGAAACTTAAAACAAAAGCTTTAGTTGCTGCATAGATCGACAAGTACGGCATCGGTTGAAAAGCTGCGATGGAGGCAACATTGATGATACTTCCTGATTTTCGCTGCCGCATTCCCTGCAAAAATAAGTGCGATAGTTCAACTAATGCTACAATATTTAGTTGCACCATTGTTAGTTGTTTCGCAAGCGGGCGATCGGCAAAAACACCGTAATCTCCAAAACCCGCATTATTCACCAACAAATCAACCGTCCAACCTTTTTTAACAACTGTCTCAAATACAGCAGTTCCAGCGCCCGGTGCGCTCAAATCTTGCACGATCACTTCTACCCGAACCTTGAATTGTTGTTGCAGTGTAGCAGCTAGCTGTTGCAATTTGTCTTCGGAACGAGCTACCAAGATTAGATTGTGCTGGCGTTTGGCTAATTCGGCGGCAAAGGCTGCACCAATTCCGCCAGAAGCACCAGTGATTAAAGCAGTGGGCATGAACTTAATTCGGATTATGTGATAGAAACTTTATATATTTTAACAATTATTTGGGGGGGAACCTGTAAAATAATTAAAAGGGAATAGGTGAGTTTTATGGCGCGTCTTACCGATCGAGCTTTTGAAATTTTGCGGGCAGAAGTTGACAAGTGCGCGGCGGCTGATAGTCTAGCGGGTGATGTCTACCGACGGATGGTAATCAAGCGGTTGGAGAAGTTGCGATCGCAAAATGGCACTTTCGCCTCAAGAGAAGAAATCCGCGATACCTTCAAAGACGAATTTCCCAACTTCAGCGAACAAGCTCTTAAAGCTGCCGTCAAAGCCAACCGCCCGCCGGGATTGTTCGGTAAAATCATCTTTGCTGGGAGTTTGCTGGGAAGTGCTGCGGGGATAATTTGGCTGATTAACCTACCTTTTCCGATGATTCGCTGGCCCGTGGCCAAAACAATGCCGATATTGTTGCTGCCGAGTTTTATCAGTATGGATTACAATTACCGGCAGGCGATCGCCCTTGTGGAACAATCCGATCAACTAATCAATAAAGCCACGGCTGTCGCTGATTTTGACTTGGGCGAAACCAAAGCAAAACAGGCGCAAAAATACCTCGACGCTTTGCCGGTTTGGTTTTTAGGTTACTATCCACAAACCTACTGCTCTTTTTTCGGTTGCAGTTGGCGGTTTACACTCGATGAATTTCAAGCCGCCCGCAAAAATGTCGGGCGGATGGAGGCTCAAATTTTCCAGCAAAAAAATGCTTTTACTCAGTTAAATCAAGTCGAACAAACGCTAAAGGCGGCGAAACAGCAGTATCAGCAAGCCAAAACTGCTGCCGACAGACAAAAAGCGACGGTAAATTGGCAAAGTGCGATCGACCAACTCAATCAAATTCCCGCCGAAACCCTCGCGGGAGAAACGGCTAAGAAAACACTCAAAGCAGCAGAAAGAGACTTTCAAGCAATGGGCGGCGTCGCCACCGGTTCTGTGCAGGCTGACAACTTAATTGAAGCTGCCAAAGAATTTGCTCTCTCCGCCGCCGTCGCCTCGCAAAAACCTCCCCATCCCGCCGCAGAGTGGGAACAAATAGCAGAATTGTGGCAAGAAGGAATTAACCGACTGAAATTGATTTCTGTCGATAACCCTGGTTATCTCGATGCTCAAACCAAACTCGCTGAATATCAGAAAAACTTAGGAATTGCCCAGATTAGACTGGAAGCAGAAAAAGATTCGGCAACAGCTTTGCAAGCAGCTAAAAGCTTGTTTGCCAACTTGCAAAATAATGTGAATTCTCCGACTCAAAATCCCGGTAACTCGCTCAGCCAGTTGCAACAAATTATCAATCAATTAGAATCAGTCAAACCCGGTACAACAGTGTATCCCGAATCCCAAAAATGGCTGCAATCTGCTCGCAAGAAACAGCAAGAATGGCAAAAAAATTAGCTGTTGACTGTTGACTGTTGACTGTTGACTAATGACTAATTCCAACAACCAACTGCCAACTGCCAACTGCCAACTGACAACTGATATCGTTTCCGGTTGCATCGGAATAATAAAATCGAGTCAACAGTTAACACTCAACCATTGAGTTTTTCGACCCCTCCTTCAACAGTCAACAGTCAACAGTTAACAGTCAACAGTCAACAGCCAACTGCCAACTGACAAATTACCAAGTCGGGTCAACATACAAATTAATTGTCACTTGCTTTTTCCCGGAAGGGATGCCGGAAATACAAGCACAAATCGTATCTCCGCCATCAATTTCTACTTCGCAAGCGTGACAAGAACCCATGAGACAGCCTGTAGGAATAGAAACCCCTGCACGTTTGGCTACATCTAATAAAAGCTCTCCCGGTTCAGCTTCAACTGTAACATTATCTGGTATAAAACAAACTTTTGTCATAGAATTTTAACCTCAACTCTAACAAACAATAATCAACAGTTAACAGTCAACAGTTAACAGTTAACAGTCAACAGTTAACTAATTAACCTAAAATATGCTTTATATCTAAATGCTTTTCCACTGTATCTGCTAGAGAGTCTAACAAAGCTTCTCGGTGTTCTCGGTAATTAGAAATACCTGTAGGCAATGCGCGGAGTCCCCGCTGCTGCCGCAAGTGATTTAACCAAGCTCGCCGCCAAGCTCCGTTGTCAAAGATGCCGTGCAGATAAGTGCCCCAAATTGATTGAGAAGTATTGACAATGCCTAAACTAGCATCGTCAAATAACGGTTCAGTCAAATCTGACTCTAGGATTTGCGTTTTTCCTTGATGAATTTCGTAACCGGAAACGGGCAAACCGGGTTGAGGATAGTTAGATGTTACGATGCGTTGGCGGGCAATTTTGTTCGGTGCCATCGCAGTTTTTAAAGGCAGCAATCCCAATCCTTCAAATTCTCCTTTTTCTCCCTCAAGGCCTTCTTTATCGCTGATACTTTCTCCCAGCATCTGAAAGCCGCCGCAAATTCCCATGACTGTACCGCCAGCTACTAAATAATTTTGAATAGCTTTTGCCATACCTGTTTGGCGCAGCACGTGCAAATCAGAAATTGTAGTTTTAGACCCTGGTAAAATCACGGCGTCTGGATGGCCTAAATGGTCTTTTGGGCTGACATATTTGACGGTCACGGTAGTTTCCGACTCCAAGGGGTCAAAGTCGGTAAAATTAGAAATTCGGGGCAGGCGAATGACCGAAATATTTATCTCGGTTTGAGAATTGGGAGAACGCCGATCGAGCAAATCGAGAGAATCTTCCGAGGGAAACACTTCGTCTATCCAAGGAATCACCCCAACTACCGGGATTCCCGTCCTTTTTTCTAGCCAAGTCAGACCCGGATCTAAGATCGATTTTTGTCCTCGGAACTTATTAATAATAAATCCTTTAATTAAAGCCCGTTCGTCGGGATCGAGCAATTCCAAAGTGCCGATAATGTGAGCAAAAGCACCGCCGCGATCGATATCAACTACTAGCAAAGTCCGAGCTTTTAAGTATTTAGCTACCCGCATATTTGTTAAATCGCGGTGTTTGAGATTGATCTCAGCAGGGCTGCCGGCTCCCTCACACACAATCATGTCAAATTCTTGGCCGAGAAATTCTAAAGAGTCCCGAATAGCTTGCCAGCCAAGATCGAAATACTGCTCGTAATATTGAGATGCTCGCACATTGGCGATCGCCCGGCCCTTGACAATCAATTGAGAAGTCATGTCTCCTTGCGGCTTGAGCAAAATCGGATTCATTTCTACCCAAGGTGCGACGCCTGCTGCCCAAGCTTGCACTGCTTGAGCGTAGCCAATCTCTCCGCCAGCGGCTGTGACATAGGAATTCAGTGCCATATTCTGACCTTTAAACGGAGTTACCCGCCAGCCCCGCCGAGCAAAAATTCGACACAACGCTGCCACCAGTAAAGATTTCCCTGCGTGAGATGTTGTTCCCACGACCATAATTGCTTTCATAATATTAAGGGAGAAGGAAAAAGGAATAAGACAGAAGGCAGAAGGCAGAAGGCAGAAGTAAGAAGGCAGAAAGCAGAATCAAAAAAATTCTGGTTTCTACCTTTTGCTTTCTTCCTCAAGATAACGGCTTATCTTCTTCCGATACCTTCTCAGACTTGGATTCAGCGGCCGGTTTAGCAGTGTCTACTACCTCCGAAGTGGGGGGATTGGGGCGAATCAATTCCGGTTGTTCTGCCTCAGAAGATGGTTTTGTATCTGTGGATTCGACGATCGAGATCGCTGATACTGAAACCGTTTCCACCTGCACGCTCAACCCAGGTTCTCCCGGTACTTGTATCTCTACAGGCTCTGCCACTTCCACCACAGTCATTTCTAGAGATACAGCAGGGGCTTCTGCTTCCGTTGCGCCTGCTGCTGCTGCTTCCGGTTCACCCACCCGGGCCTCCAGCGTTTCTTGAGCCAACGGCGCTGTCTGAGTTTCAGCGGAGGCTCGGTCTAAAATTGGAGTTTCCCCTATTTTGTCAGAACTCGCGGTTTCTGCGGCCATCAACTCGGCCATTGCTTCAACATCGGTGGGAAACGGCAGTCCTTGGCTGGTTTCAACAGCAGTGTTGCTGCTTTCGGCTGCAACTTCCGCAGCCGCCTCGGCTAATTCGGATTCGAGAATCTGGTCGATCGCCGGTGCAGGAGTTGCCGTTATTTTAGATTCAGGTGCGATCGATTCTGGAGTGGCTGAAGGTGTTGGTGCCGTCTGGGGAGTTGCATCAGACTTGTTTTTACCCGCACCCCGTCCCAACATACCGCCGAGACTATTTTTGATATTGCCGAACAGACTTCCGAAACCGCCGGATTTTTTAGCTGTTTTGGCAGGAGTTGAGTTTGCCTCAGAGGCTGGCGTTGGTGTCGCCGTTGGGGCTGCCGAACTCGCAGCAGACTGGGACTCTTTAGCCATCGCCCTCCACATCTCGTCAAAATCATCGTCTTCTGGCTGCTGTTTGGCTTCTGGCTGAGCCTCTGTTGGCTCCACAGTTGCTGGTGCTGCAATTTCTGAAAATTCTATAGGTAGAGGTAGAGGAGTGAAGCTGCTGGCTAATTCTGCTGGGGTTGGTGAAGTCTCAGCAACAGGAGTTTCGACCGAAAAGACGGGTATTTCTGCAATTGCAGGTGCGCTGCTGTCGGGAATTTTCAAGTCAGGGGCGATCGCACTTTCCGGGGTCGGATCGATCGTCGAACTTTCGGCAATTTCAGCTATTGGCGAAGTCGTCGGCTTTTCCTCTAGCTTTACCTCGCCCTTATCCGCAGCGGGTGCTGGAACCGCATCAGTTTTCGGTTTGGGCGATCGAACAAACTTAGGTTTTTTCGCTGCGGGCTCTTTTTTCTTGCCGAACAAGCCCGCTAACGGCCCGCCCGCGGCCCCCGGCAAATTCACCGACTGAGGAATCGGCGTTTTCTCAGCAACGGGTGTCACCAGTCTGCGCAAAGTCAGAGTTTCCCAAGCAAACCAGGCCAACATAGCCACGCCCGCCATTTGACCGAGCAGCAGAGCACCGGTAATTCGTCCCGCACAAACCCATAAAATTAACGCATAAAAAAGTCCTACACCGCTCCAGGTAAAATCACTTTTGCGGTGAACTTCTGGAAAAAAGAATGCCGCCATGTAAATACTGAAGCTGCCCAGACCGACTGCCAACGCTAGAAAGTATGCAAGCATATTGTCGGTACCTCCGCTGTTTCAAATAACTTCTACGCGCTAATTCTACCTTTGAGAGAGACTCAACGGCTTCTTTCTCTGGGACAATTCTTGATTTGTAGGGAAGTTTGGCAAGGAACCAGTGTAAGGAATTTAACACGTTCAACCGATGTTGACAGTAGAAGTGCGAGGAAAGATTTCCCACTCTCCCCCACTTCCCTAGGGCCCATCACCCCCTATCCCCACACCCCCTATCCCCATCACCCCCTGCTCAGTGGTGATAGATGTCACTTAAACTATGCCCGTGCGATCGCACCAAGCGACTGAGGATGTTTATATGTTGTAGGTGTAAGAGGAATTATGCCCTAGGGCGTATGTATTGGAGACAGTGCCATGTTAGAAAAACTATTATTAGCTGCCGGCTTAACCTTATCGCTTCACATATTTCCCGGACTCAGCACTTCCGCGCCATTACCGAAAAATTTGGTATTGCGATCGAGCGATCGGCCCACTCAAACCCTAAAAGTTCCCGTCATTGCAGCACCCGCAGACATCAAGCCGAACGTCCAATCCTAATGATACGTGCCATATAATACGTGCAAGTGCGATCGAACTTAGGCAGAGCCTCTCTATAATATTTTTTTCGAGCTGTTCTCTTTTTTATGTGACTGTTCACAACTCATCAGTTTGTAGTCAGGGCTTTAGTCCTCATTAATATCACCGAATAAGGACTAAAGCCCTTACTACAAACCGTAGGCCAATAATTAGTAGCAGATAGAACATTAATTCCCATAACATACTAGACAAATCTCAACATTAGGTTGTCTCCTAGAGACATTCAAACCTTAAAAAACTTGGGAAACCTTGGGTAAAGGCTCAAAATAGATATATGATGTCAGATTGAGCTTAAAGCTAATCAGCACATTGACTATTAAATCAAGGAAAGTAAAAATGGGACTTAGCGATATTCTCTTGAATGAAAACAACAGAGAAACTTTTGTTGATGACTGTGTAAAGTTGATAGACCAACAAGTTGCAGCAGCGCCGGGATTGGGTGGTCTTGCTCTTAAAGCTGCCTACTCTACTGTCAAGGGGATACGGGCTGACTATTGCGCCCAAGTCCTCGATCAACTTCTGCCAGAAATCTCGATCGCACTCGATCCGATGTGGACTGAAGCGAAAAACAATGGCAACCCAGTAGAATATCTGACCCAAAGAAAAGCTGAAGTAGCAGACGAATTGCTCCAGATCAGCGACAAAAGAGTCGAGAACAGCACAAGAGCGATGGTTAAAGGTGCCTATGCCAAACTCCGCCCCTCAGCAAAGAATTACGTGGAAAAGGGAATACCGGATTTAGCCGAAATTATTAATAAATATAGTCCGGCCTGATAAGTGAGCAACGGCTAAAAAACAGAATAGCCAGATACCCGGCTTCTTCAAAAAATCGGGTATCTAAAAGCAGAATTATTCGTAAGTTTGCAGTTAGGAGAAAGAGTCCTAATTTTATGCTTATCTATTGCCAATTACCCACTGATTTGCAGCCAATATTTTCAACATCGCCTGTCCGGTAATTCCCAACCCCAAAAACATCACAAAAACCGCGCTAATCTCAGGCAGAAATTTGACTGCTGTTATCTGTTTTGGCAGTTTATCAAAATTCCGTTTGGCATAAACTAAGATTAATCCGATCGCACTCAGCACTAAAGCCAATCCCAAACTAAAGGCTACCACTAGCGTCATTCCCAAACCAACATTGCCCAAAGCAGACGCGCTCAACAGCATCACCAAAGCGGAAGGACAAGGCAACAAACCGCCGGAAATTCCCAACCCTAATAAGCTTTTCCAAGTGATAGCAGAACCATCAGCACCGGGAGGCAAATGCGAGTGAATCCGGCCGTCTCCGTGATGGTGGTAGTCGTGAGATATATCGCGTTTTACAGGCTTGAATTCTCGCTCCCAACTTCCTCTACTCAAAAGATTTACTGGTTCTTCACATTCCGCAGCAAGGACTTTACTCCTTAAAAACCAGTTTTTATTAAAAATTTTAGTTTTGATTTTTTTGAGAACTTCAGTCCTCACTACCAACCTAGTCTTAATTTTTGATAAGAGTAAGTTAAACCCGATTACGGCTACTAATAAACCAGAGATTAAACTCAGCCAAGGATCTAATTTTTCTGGGTCGATTAAGTGAGAAGCAAACAAAGAAATGCCGCCCACCGCAAACACGCCAGCAGTGTGAGTAATTGTAGTCGTCGCTGCTAAAAATAAAGCGTGTGCCGGAGTAGCCCGCGAACCCACTAAATAAGCGCCGACTATGGTTTTTCCGTGTCCGGGCGACATCGCGTGCACGCATCCCCAAGCAAATGCTCCTGCTACTGCTAGCAGCAAACTCCAACCTGAATCCCAGATAGATTCATTTCCTGCTAACAAAAAGTCCCGGTTTTGCGGAGTAAACACAAAGCTTTTTACCGCACCCGCTTGCACGATCGTAGCTTGACAGCTAGCTGTCACCACTCCGGGCAAAAACAGATTGTAATTAATCCGCAATTTATCGGGTTTTGAGATGGAAATTGAGTCGGGTAAACCGGGGGTTATATTTTGAGAAAGTGCGGCCCAGGTGTAGTTTAAGATTAAGGTGCTGTGGGTATTCGGCTGCTGGATTAAGCTGGCGGTTTTAGCTGCTATGTCTAGCGGTGTTACTGCTACGGAGCCTTGAATGTTGCTGCTGTTGGCAATGCGAATTTGTTGGCTGAAAAACTTTTCTAGCTGTGTTTGGTGGCTGCGAACTTCAGCAGGTTGTAGCTGGCTGTCTCGATTGTCGTCGGCGAATTTGGTCAAGCCGGTTGGGAAGGTTAATGTTACTTCGGTTTGCAAATCGTTGACTACTATTTCTGCTACGGATAAGTCTGACCAGTGCGAGTAAACGGGTCGGATTGAGGTTGTTAGTAACAATGAAACTGTCAGAACAAATAGGATAAATAATTTTGAAATTCGGTTCATTTTGTACTGCATAAATACCTATTTTTTTAGTAATTTTCGGATGAATTATTTGTTTGTGTTGTGATTTTTCCGGCGCGCTTACCCGCAAGCCCGCCGGCGATTGAAATCCCCGTCTCATAGCGAAAGTCGGTTGAAACCGACTGAATAGCTAATCAAATTCAACAATTGCGGATTTCAGTCCTATGCAAGAGGACTTAAGCTTTTAGCCAGGGGTTTCAACCCCTGGCGGATTGACGGAATAGCGAACTTGGCAGAATGGCTGCTATTAGTTAATCTCAAAATTCATAACTTCCCAAGCCCAATGCTTGGCGAGATCGATCGTCAAAATTCGGGTCAATTTCCTTGGACTTTTGAAAATAAGCGCGAGATTCAGTATTCTTACCTAAAGTCCGGGCGATCGCACCAGCCCGGTAAAACATACCCGCATCGCGAATCCCCGATCGCACTATTTCCGCCATCACTCGATCGGCCTTTTGCCATTCCCCAGTGGCCGAAAGCGCCCAAGCCAAAGTATCCAGCGTCACCGCATCCCGCCGAATTTTCACCTCCTCCTGCATTAATGCCAGCGCTTCCGTGACATCCTGCGATCGACCTTTTTCCAGCAGCAAACTTGCCAAATCCCTGCGGTGGCCAAAACCGCCAGATCCAGAAACCTGTTCCTGTCGCAGCCCCGCTTCTGCTTTGTCCCGAAGTCGCCGGGATTCGATCGCATCTCCCTGCAAATCCTTCACCCTCGCCATACCGCGATCGACAATGCGATCGAACACAGTCGCAACCGCGCCAGAATACGCAGAAACCTTGCTGTAATAGCCTTCCGCCTCTCGATAATTGCCCTGCCGCGTCTCCAAATCCGCCAAATAAATCAGCGCCAGCGGGTATCGTGGCACTAACCGCAGCGCCTCCAAAAACAGCGCTTTCGCCTGCACAAACTGCCCGCGACGCGCGTAAAATCGACCCAAGAGCGATCGGGCCCGCGCCGAACCAGCAACCTCTCCCGGTTCCTCGGCCGCCATTGCTTGGCGGTAATCCTGCAAAACCTCAGCATCTCGGCCCTGAGACTCTCTCACCAAAGCTCTCAAAGTGAGAGAACCCAAGTTTGGAATCCGGTTAACTAAGGCTTCTGCGGCAGCATTTGCCTCGCTCACTTTACCCATCGCTAAGTGAGATGTAACTGAAAGGGCGATCGCATCTTCATTGTCAAAACCCGCCTGTTTAGCAAAGCGCAAAGCAGTAGCAAAATCGTGTCTGGCCTCGGCAATTCGAGCTAAAACTAACAGCGCACCTTGGTTGTCAAAAGGCAAATCGGCGATCGACCTTTGAGCCGCTTGTTCTGCCAATAAAAACCAACCTCCCTCCCCAGTAGCGCGAGCCATTTTCAAATAAGAGCCCGCCAGTGACGCCCGGTTCAAACCGCTGCGGGAATCAACAGCCAATCGCTGCTGGTAAAAAGCTATTTCTTGCTGAATTGCTTCCTTTTGATTCGGATTATTTCTCAAACTTTCCGAAAACTGATAGCGGTAATTAGCATCTAAATTTTCGGGACTTTTGTTAGAAAAGTTTTCTGAAATAAAACGCAAATTTGGAGGTAAATTCACTACTACCATCCCAACTAAAGGAACCGCTATCAGCAGCCACCACGAGAAAACATCCGATTTTATTTCCGGTTTAATTTGAGTTTTCATACATCCGCGTTAATCAGCGTTCATCTGCGGTTAAAAAAAGGATTTTCCATCTGTCATTAATCAATAAACTATAACTAATGACAGATGACTAATGACTAATGACTAATGACTAATTAGGCAAAGCCAAATAAGGAAAATTCGGTTCTAAAGGTTTGTGTCCCTGAGCCGGATTTCCCGGAGTTCCGTTATATGAAACGTTATCGCCAACCGGAGAACCTACCAAAGCTCCCAGAGTGATATCAATAACGTCGTCCATCAGCATACGACCTCCGATCAAGCTTCCTTGAGCATTTGTAGCGCTAGCGTAGCCGCTGGTTTTTGTGGTATCGATCCGCATGACATCGGGCAAGAAAGCTCCGGCGATCGCATTTGGATCGACATTATCCCGACCGTCCAAAAGATCCACAGCATTCAGAGTAGCAACAGCTTCCTGCCGCACCGGAGCAGCAGCAGCACTCAAATCCAATCTCGGAGGAATATTATTAAATGCCTCCAGATAAGCGGGAGAAACTATCAAACCTTCATTAATTGCAGGTCTCGCCAAACGCTCGAATTGTTTGAAACCGCCAGCTCCATCCCGGATCGAAACTGTTGACCAAACATCAAAAGTATTCGCCCCAGTTCCTGCTTGCAAAAACGCTTTCGGAACGCGGACAGCAATTGTATTGACGTTGTAACCTTTAGTAAAGTCGATCGCTTGATTCGGTTGTTTAAAAGCAGTGCGCGGCCCTGTTCCCAAAGCTGCGGCGCGAACTCGGAAAAATTGTTCCACATCAAAGAAAAACGGGTCTTCCCGCAAACCTGCAAATACAGTCAAGTTAGAACCGCCCACAGGTACTGTATTCAAAACAGCATTAGAATTCAGCGGAGTTGTGGCAATTAGCCCGCCGTTAACTGTAGTCTTAGCAACAGTCTCCGAGCCACCGCGAACAACAGTTACAGCCACTGCTTGCATACCTTGATTGTTAGGCGGACTGAAGGCAAACCGCAAGATAATATCCGAGCGTCCAGTAGGTGTAGAATTCACGTCACCTACCTGCGTGATGTGAAATTGGTAGAGGGCTGTAGTGCTGAAATAATATTGATAGCGAGCTACAGACCTGGGATTTGAATTCATGGTAAATACTAAATCCCCGTCTGCAGCACCGGAGTTTTGGTCTTTTTCGCGATATACGTACAGGTCAGTTAAATTGACCGCGCGACCTTTAATATCTACTTCGCCGTCGTCGTGGTCGGAAGCGACAATTATCCCTGGAGTTAATAGAGCAATTAGAGCTACTTCAATAGCTAGTATGGTTCGGCGAATTTTTTTTGTGAGCTTCACAGTTAGCACCTTTATTGCAATGAAATTTTTGCACAAATCAATGGTAAATAACCCGCATTCGCGGGTTTGACTTTTGTAGCAACAGGTTGAAATCTGTCAACCTGTCGGGCTTTTGCGCTGTTGCTGAGCCTTCTCCTATTGGTGGTATACGAAGGTTTGGCAATTTTGGATCTGTGCTGCCAGATTAATTTATGTAAAAAAGTGTGTTATTGAGGATTTACTCGTTCCCGGACTATGCTTGGGAATGCCCGATTCGAGACAGAGCCTCTCTCGATCTAGTGGAGTCAGAGCATCGCTTATATGAGTTCCCAGGCTCTGCTTGGGAGCTAGCGAACGGAGCTTAGGAACGAGTTAATCGCGCGGTTTTGACGGTTCAGGCTCCGGGCATTTATTCGTTGTGCATAAAGCGGATTGCTAACTGTCAAAAAAATTACTAATCAGGTGGTAAAATTCAAGATAACTTGGGATTTTTACAATTCAAAGCACGACAAAATTAGCCGGAAAAGGCATACTCCAGCTTGTACCCCCAACTTCAAACTTACAATTATGTTCTGTAGTGATATACGCCGAATTGTTAATTTTGGATCTGTGCCGTCAAAACAAAAATTTTGGGTACACTGAAATGACAGGCCAGAAGTCAGGCGATGAATCGCTGCTTTTAGTGCAGATTGCCCAGAAAGACCAAACGGCATTAGCTAAACTTTACGATCGCTACGGTCGCCCAAGTTACGCTCTCGCTTACAAAATTCTGGGTTCGGTAGAAGAAGCTGAAGAAGTTGTAATCGATGTTTTTTCCCAAATTTGGCAAAAAGCAGCAACTTACGATCCTTCTCGCAGTCGAGCAGATACCTGGTTGTTCATGCTGACCCGCAGTCGTTCCCTCGATCGGCTCCGAGCGATGCAGCGAACAGTCCGGGCGGCTGAAGCTTGTCTGGAAGATGCTAAAGTACCCATCTCTAGCGTTGCAGAACCGATGGAAGATGCAATGTTTAAAGAACGCAGCGAACAAGTCAAAGCAGCCTTAGAAAAATTGCCAAAGGAACAGCAAGAGGCGATCGAACTCGCCTACTACCAAGGGCTGACTTGCGCGGCGATATCAGCTAAAACTGGTATCCCGACAGGTACAATCAAAACCAGAATTCGGTTGGGTATTTCCAAATTGCGTCAAGCTTTGAGCGAACAATTTTTTTAGATTGTCAAAAAACAAAATTTAAGTTGTTTAACATCAATCTAAAATTATGGCATCTCCAATCATCCATCTTGAGTGCGAGGGCAGCAGACAAATCTGAAATTTAAAATCAACCTAGGCTGAATTACAATTAATCGCGGAAAACAGATGGAAATGATGCCAGACGAGGAATATAACATCCTTGCAGCCCTTCAAGCTCTCGATATCCTCGACGAGTCAGAACGCGGCGCATTTGCAGAGAAATTGAAAGAATCCGCAGAACTTACAAGTGAATTAGCGGCTTTAGAATCAACAATTGCCGCGATCGCCTACACAGCCCCCCCAGTTCCCCTCGCCCCCCACCTCAAAAACCGCCTGTTCCAGCGCATAGCCGAACTACCGCCAACCCCGGCAGAATCAGTCAATTTAAAGCCCATTGTTACCTCCTCAACGGAGAACAATGCTCCATCTTTAATCGTGCGATCGAATGATGTCAAATGGAAATCTTATGGAGTTCCGGGAGTCTCGTTTGGCAAGCTTTATATTGACAAAAAAAAGCGCGAAATTACCTGCTTGATGCGACTAGAACCGGGAGCAACATTTCCCCTGCACCGACACGCTGCCTCGGAGGAAGTGTTTGTGTTAGAAGGAGACTTAATTGTAGAAGGGGAAAGTTGCCATCAAGGTGACTACATTCGCTCTCTTCCCGGTTCCATACATTCCTCCCTGACACAACGGGGATGTGTGCTGTTAATGAAAACTTCCATAGACAACGAAATGCTAGTCTGATATTATGTTTGTTGAATTGCCGACAGATTGGAGGGCGGGTTTATGTAGATTTTTAGTTAAAATTATAGATTGTTGGTGAAACCCGCCCCTACAATTATTTCGGTTAATTTACCGGACCCGCTCTGACTCAATAACACCGCTTTTATCCGCATTCTGCGGTTAAAAATCCCAGCTATATCACGTAATTCCAATGCTAAAATACTCGCGTTTAACTGCTGTTTTGTCCGCCATTATTATACAATTTGTAACGAGCGAAAAAAGCGCAATCGCCCAAGAACGCGAAGGATGTTTTCTTGTCAATTCAGCGGGAGAAGTAATTAACTTAAATTTGTTGTGTTCGCCTCAAGAATCAGACATTAAGCTGACAGGAAACGATGGGAAATTTCTCGAAGATTACAAACGCTTAGCAAAAAGCTACTCTCCAGAAGCCACGGACAATTTACTGCAAGCAATCCAAAGGGCCCCCGGTCAAAAAATTGCGGCAGCTAAAAGAATGTGTGCGGAAGCAAAATCTGGAGTTTCTCTGCCGGAAGTTAAATTAAGAGCGATCGGGCAAGCTGCCAGTATCGACAATCCAACTGTCAAAGAAAGTTTTCTCGCCGATGCCGATATTATTACCACCCTTGCCGCCAACCATTATTGCCCGGAATTAGCTAATAAATAAATGCTAATGTAGGGGCAATTCATGAATTGCCCCTAGCTGAAATCAGCAGCATTTTACGATCGTTACCGTGGTTCGACTAGCAGAGTAATATTGTCTGTACCAACCACAGAAACGATTTGACCGCGAACTAGAGTTACTTCTTGCTCGCACCGTGCGGGCCACCAACTGGCCTGAAAATGAACGCGACCAACGCAATGGGGTTGGATTTCTTCATCGATGATCGCTTCTTGCTCGAAATTCTGAGATCGGTCAACGCCTGGAACTGGCTGTGGCTCAGAAATGGTTTGCCCAAAAACAATCCTGTTCAGCATTTGTGCAAAAGGAGCTAGAACTCTTGCAACTAAATTTCGCGACTTCAGTTGTATCATGGCAGTAAGTTAATTTAACGTTTGCCACCTTTGTCTTGGTATTCACCAGACCGAGGTGGTTTTTTATATTGTCCTATTTCTGGATACTGACTGTCAAGCAAGATTATGTTATTTATTGGCTTTGCAGTGTCTATAAAATAGACAATTAGACTGGTGATTTTAAGCAGGGACAGCAGAATGGCGATCGCCCTCGGTGTGGTTATTTACTTTAAAAGCTCCTTGAAGCGTCATTATTGAAAATCTTGCTGGTCAGAAGGCTGGCAAAGCCGGGAAGTTGTCAAGTGCGATCGCCGTTAATATTGTCTAAATATTAAACAAATATTATTAGCAGTACGGGAACAGTCCAGCGATCTCTGCGTCCAAAGCTTCGAGAGGGCAACAAATAGCCTGAACCTCTTACCCACTTGTGTATAAATGGAGTACAATTGATACCTGGGGCAGCATCAAGTACATCTCAGAAACCTGAAATCAGGGTAGGATATATTGGCATCGCCCTACAAAATGAAAAGTGCTGTAACTTTCATAACAAAATAGAGTATAGGTAATTATGACCGATCGCCAAAATGACAGCTTAGAAAAATATGAAGAGGAAGAAAATCGCTATTGGCAACAATTGCGTCAAGAATTTAATCGCTATAAAAGCGATCTAGACGTTACCAACGTAGAACTAGCAGAAGGTCTCGGCATCAGCCGTCAGCCCCTAGTATCATTTATGAACAACTCCAGCAATAAATTGCCAATTCGCAGGTCTCACCTGATGCGTCTGTGGGATTTTCTGACTGCGCCAGAACAAATTGAGCGTAAAAATATTTCAGATGAAGCGAAGTCCAACCGCGAACAGTTGCGGGAAGCAGGCTCAAATAGCTTGCTAAAAGCTGCGGGATTTTTACCGAGTTCAACAAATATGATTGTGGAAGTAGATCCCAGCAGACACCAACAATTGCAGCGAATTACTTCTCGGCTTTCTAATTTAGAATTTACAGAATTTACTGATTTTATTAAAATCACAGAAGCTATTGAAAATGAAATCGCAGCCAGGTATTATCACGTTTCAATTCCTGACGAAAAACCCATAATTGATGGTTACGCATCTTTAGAAAATATAGACATTATTGTTCAGCAGTGGTGGAACGCTCGCATTCACTATGAAAAACCCAGTAGAAAAATGCTAGAGGGTCTTAAAGAGGCAATCACTAAACTCATAGCATTAGGCAAATCAGAATTTAATAAAGCCGAACTTTTCGAGCTGTTTTTGTGCATATTAGAGCACGAGCAGACTACTGCTAACATGAATAGATTTTTAAGAAAAATTAGAGTGACAGAGTGTCAATTTAAAACACTGACATTTTCTTTGGATGAAGATACGGATGATTTAGGTACAAAGCAATTGTTAAAAAATGCAGCAATTAGAGCAGAAAGGTACTTGAGAGGTGACTTATATCCCGAAATTTCTGACACAGCGATCGAAGTATCTGTTACCTGCAACTTTGGCAAAACCAATCAAAATGTATGCTGGCAATATTGTTCATCTGGGACTTACTATGACAATATGCTAACTGCTGTTGCTAGGGGAATGGGATACCGGTCGAATCTTAAACTTGTAGATATTGCTTCGCAGGCATTAGGTAGAAAAGAAGTTACAACTAGACTGGTTAAAGCCTCAGCTACATTAAAGGATGAAGGCAAAAACGATCGAGATGATAAATTTTATCAGGGAGTATGGATCGATCTAGATACGATTACCAGCATTCTGCAATCACTTGTCTCAGCAGCAACGAGTTGGCTGTCTGAAAATTTGAGTGCCGATGAGCTTTGTAAGAATTATTATGAAGTTTGCCAAGCAGTAGCAGAGATAGAAAATAGTTTAAATTACTGTCATAAATTAACGAGTGGTTATGTCTTTCAGACAGACCGCCGTCTGAAGGATCGGTCTGTTAAAAGTTACCTGAAAGAAGCGATCGAGCAAATTAAAGAACTCCAAAAAACCTATTTAAAAGCTCATCCAATTTTTAGAGAGTTTTATGCCAGCGATTTAGAGCGCCAATTGTGTATAGCTAATTTAATTTTAGCGCGTTCAGCTCACATTCAAATCAACATGACAGAAGCTGCAGAATTTTTGTCAGAAGTTGGGGTGGCATTGAACGGCAACAGTCAATTATCTAAATATCAACCTGTTGTTATTATGTACAGGCTCGAAGAAATGTTGCACAGATTTTTGTCTGGCGATCGCTCTTTTATAGAACAGAAGCAATGGCAATCTCCATCGTCCAGCTATAATATTAATAATTGTTTGGATGAACTGAAAACATACATCAAACAAGGAAATTTAAAGTACGGCAGTTATCCAGGACGTTTTGATTTTGATGTATATTTATGTGCATCAGAAATTTTTGCCCGCTCCGCTAGATTGGATTTTTGCTCAGAATTAGAAAGTGTCCAAAAGCTAGACACTGCTGCTGAAAATTTCTTGATGGCGGCATACTGTTCCTCAAAAATTGGCTTGAGACTCAAAGCCGCTCACTTGCTCGCCAATGCCAGCCGGGTCTGCTGTAGGTTAGGAGATGGCGATCGAGCTGAAAAATTAGCCAATCTTACAGAAAATATCATTAAAGCAGAAATTAAGCCAACAGATGTGTTTAGTTATCAGGAAGCAATTCTAGTAGAAGTGAACATAGCCAGAGGTGAAAGACTTTTGCTTATTGATTGCTCTTTTACAGAAGCCTTGAAGATGTTTTTTATGTCACTCAAAGGTTCAATTTATTTAGGATTTACCAGACTAATTGCTCAAAATTTTTACAATATTGCGAGAGTAGCTGAAAAACTCAAAACCTCTCAGCTTAAATTTGCAATGCTGTTGGCAAAATACTTTGAAAAACAATACTTAGAATTGTTTGACGAAACAAAAGGATGGGAAAGAACTAAGGTTGCTACCGAAGCGATGAACTTCTTAAGTAACCTCGATTCTAGTGCTGATTGGGAAACAATTGCCAAGCTGTTCAAAGAGGAGGCTAAAAGTATATGGCATCAATGTTTTGAAGAAGCTAATCCGGGAAAAGAGGGAAATCACCCGGTTGAGGAGGCGATCGACAATTATAAGTTTTTGTGCAAGTTGAAATAAAAAATCGATGAAACATTTAAAATCAAGCTCCGCGGACTTGCGGGATTTATTCAAAGACAGCATTACAGTTAAATACCTCGCGGAACCGCTGAAAGCTGTCCCCGCTTGCGAAGACGCAGCCAAATTGCGATCGTGGATGGAAGCCCGCGATTTTGACGTGCTCGGGATCGAAGAAAACGGCACGGTTTGCGGCTATGTAGAACGATCGCATTTAGGTAAAGGCAAGTGCAGCGACTACCAGCAAATTTTTCACCCCTCACAATTAATCGCCGCGGCCACTCCTTTAATGGAATTGCTCCCGCTGCTGCGAGAAAAACCGAGATTATTTGTATTGGAAAGCAACAGGATCAACGGAATTGTTACCTGCGGCGATTTGCAAAAAGCACCGGTGCGGATGCTACTGTTTGGATTGGTGACGCTTCTCGAAATGAATTTATTGCGGATCGTGCGGATTTACTTTCCCCAAGATTCTTGGCAGAAATTCCTTAAAAGCGATCGCATCGTAGCGGCAAAACACCTTTGGGAATTGGGGCGATCCCGAAATGAAGCAATTGACTTAATCGATTACCTGCAATTCTGCGACAAGCGAGATTTAATCCTGACTTCAGCGGAAATAGTCGATCGGCTGGGGCTCAAATCCAAACGCTACGGAGAGCGTTTTTTAAAATCAGCAGAAGCATTGAGAAACAAATTAGCTCACGCTCAAGATTTAATTAACGGTTCTTCTTGGCCGGAAGTGATTTTTTTAGCTCAGGAAATAGAAGCGCTTTTGCAGCGCTGCGAAGAAATTGAAATAGCCACACCACTGGATTAGATAGCCTTTCATGGGTAACATTAGTTTTTAGTAAGGTGCGCAGTACGCACCTTACATTGAGTTTTTACGAAGGTGTGCACGGCTCGCACTACATTAGTTTTTAATTTTTAACTTCCTGTTGGTGTACTGAGGAACCCACCCTTGAGCAGTGGTGTAATACTGCACAGCTTTCAAGTACAACGACGGAGTGAGATAAAACCAATGTTCGGTATTTGCGGGCACTTTAATGTATTCTTCAGCTTCCAGCATTAACTGTACCTGACAGCCGTTAGAATACACAAACCCAAAAACACATTCCCCAGCTAAAATGTGAAGAACTTCTGGATCTGTGTGGGTGTGAGTGCGATTGCTTTGAGCCATAAGCGGGTAAATCTGTGGCGAACCGGGGTGCAGCACTTTTAAGTCGCACCACTGACATCCGTCTGCACGCTTGAACTGTTGCAACTCGCTTTGAAATGCTGCGAGTATCTGCTGTTTTTCTGTTACATTGAGAATGTCTTGGGCTAGCAGTTCTCGAACCGCAGGATTTTCCCTCATTGGCAGACGATCGATCTGAACATTTAAAACAGCCAGTTGGCTTGCGATCGCCCCAATATCCCTATATGTCCTACCGTCTTCTAGTTGCATAACAGCCATTGTAAACCACCTATTTATTTGGCTTTGAGAATTTAGTTTACTGCTTCCATCTAGTGTTACAGACTAAACTCCTGCTTATTTTCAATAATAGCCGATCGTTAAAAATAGATAGTTGGTATAACAATTTATTAAACATTTATCACAGTTTCACTCTAAGATTTTAGATTTTAACTTTTATTTAATAACATTGAGAGTTGGGTTCGATGCACGCTGCACCTTAGTGGTTGAAAAACAGGGCGAATAAATCTCAAAAAAAATTAAAGACTGCCAAACCAGGAGCAGTTTTGAGAATCAAACATTGCAAAAATTAGCTGCAAAGCAATTCCCCACAGTACGGGTGGCCGCTTAACAGCGCGCCGAACGACTAGAAAATGCGTAGGACAAACCGACAAAAACAGCTAGCCCCAATACAGAAATAAGCCTTTCCATTTGAGTCACATTCCCTTATAATTAAAGATTAAAGCTCAAAATTACGGCGCAGCCTAATTGCTGCTACTTTTATGTCTCTACCTATAGTTGCTATTATTGGACGCCCCAATGTAGGCAAATCGACGATCGTCAACCGTTTAGCCAACACCCAAGACGCGATCGTCCACGACGAAGCAGGAATCACGCGCGATCGCACTTACAGACCGGCATACTGGGGCGATCGGGAATATCAAGTCGTAGACACCGGCGGGTTAGTATTCGACGACGAGACAGAATTTCTGCCTTTAATTCGCGAACAAGCAATGGCGGCCCTGGCAGAAGCCAGCGCAGCCATTTTCGTAGTAGACGGACAAACCGGGCTCACCGGCGGCGACGAATCGATCGCATCTTGGCTGAGACTGCAAAAAGTCCCAGTCATTCTCGCCGTCAACAAATGCGAATCAGAAAATACAGGACTCACCCAAGCAGCCGACTTTTGGCAATTGGGACTGGGAGAACCTTACCCAATTTCCGGCATTCACGGCAACGGCACCGGCGAATTGCTCGACAAATTAATAACTTATCTTCCCACGGAAGTATTACCAGAAGTTGAGGAAATTAAAGTAGCAATTATCGGTCGTCCTAACGTGGGCAAATCGAGTTTGTTAAACGCATTTCTCGGAGAAAATCGCGCTATAGTCAGCCCGATTTCCGGGACAACCCGGGACGCGATCGACACCTTAGTAGAACGCAACGGTCAAACCTACCGCCTGATCGACACAGCCGGAATCCGCAAAAAGAAAAACGTCGAATACGGCGCAGAATTTTTCGGGATCAACCGCGCTTTCAAAGCCATCCGCCGCGCCAACGTCATACTGTTAGTAATTGACGCAATTGACGGCGTTACGGATCAAGACCAAAAATTAGCCGATCGCATCAGCCAAGAAGGTCGAGCCTGCATTATAGTCGTCAACAAATGGGACGCAGTAGAAAAAGACTCCGACACCATCTACGAGTACGAAAGAGAAGTAAGAACCCGACTTTATTTCCTCGACTGGGCAGAAATGATTTTTGTTAGCGCTATGAGCGGACAGCGAGTTGAAAAAATCATTGAATTAGTAGACAAAGCCTCCGACGAACACAAGCGCCGCGTCACTACCGCCGTCATTAACGAAGTCATAGAAGAAGCCACAACCTGGCACTCAGCCCCAGTTACCCGCCAAGGAAAACAAGGCAAAATCTATTACGGTACTCAAGTGCGATCGCAGCCACCGACAATCGCCCTATTTGTCAACGATCCCAAACGCTTCACCGAAAATTACCGCCGCTACATGGAAAGCCAATTCCGCAAACACCTCGGCTTTACCGGTACACCAATGCGGCTGCTTTGGAGAGGCAAAAAAGTTCGTGCCACAGAAATGAGCACAACCAACAGAGCACTGCGCGTGAAGTGATTTTAGATTTTAGATTGTGGATTTTAGATTGAAGAGAAAACGCAGTTTAATGGTATAATTAAGTTGCGATTTTTTTCTTTTGTCTTCCTTCGCCTCTTGGCAATTCAATTACTTGGTATGTGAAACAATTCCCAATCAAACAATCTAAAATCTAAAATCGCAAGGTGGACGAACAAGAGTTTAAAAGAAGAACAAAGCAGCTAGCATTGAGAGTTATTAAGCTAGTAGATGCGCTGCCAAAAGGCTCAGCTTCTCAGGTAATTGGCAAGCAGTTAATACGTTCAGCAACTTCTGTAGGAGCCAATTATCGAGCGGCTTGTCGTGCTAAGTCAACAGCAGACTTAATTTCTAAACTCAGGATAGTGGAAGAAGAAGCGGATGAAAGTCTTTACTGGATGGAGCTAATAGTTGAAGCTGAATTGGTTGATGCCACTAAATTGAAAAGTATCATGTCAGAAACGAATGAAATTTTAGCGATGACAGTTGCATCCATCAAAACTTTAATTGCTAAAAACCCAACAGCAAATCGAAAATAAAACAATGTCAAATCCCCAACCGAAATTTCAATCAAAAATCAAACTATCAAATAATCCTCCCTCAATAAATCAATTACTCAATCAAATAATTCTCTTCAAAAATCAATCCCTGAATCAATCAATCCCTGAATCAATCAATCCCTGAATCCCTCAATAAATTCCTCAATCAATTCGTCAATCAATTCGTCAATCAATTCGTCAATCAATTCGTCAAACAATCCCTCAATCTAAAATCTAAAATCTAAAATCTAAAATCTAAAATCTAAAAGATGGACTTACTTAGATCGCTCCCCATTGGACTCTACCTAGAACAACCCGTAACCTGGCTTCACAGGCTAGACTCCCGCGTAAAATTAGCCTGGTTGATGACATTTCTGATTGCCCCAATACTCGCCAATCCCATCTGGCGGTTGATGCTAGTAGGAATGTTAATCGTACTGACACTAACCGCAGCAATTCCCCTGCGCGTGTGGAAACAGCAAATGGGAATGCTGCTGCTATTCTGCCTATTAGTATTTTGCATCAGCGCGATCGCCCCCGACGCACTCCCATCAGAACACCAGCCCCGCCTCCCAGCCGACGAATTAACCTTTTCTCAACAGCCGACAACCCTCCCCCCGCCATCCCCCAAAAAACCCTGGTACAATCCCTTTAATTTAGGCGGGAAATCCCCAATCCAAAATCCAAAATCCCAAATCCAAAATTCCCTCCCCCAACCCACAAACTACAGTTACGTTTTATTCAAACAAGGCCCGATTAAAATCACCCGCAAATCCCTAGATTTAGCTATCAACGTCAGCACCCTATTTTTCACAGTAATTTACAGCACCAACCTCTACCTCCTTACCACAGCCAGTGAAGAAATCACCAGCGCGATCGAAAACTTAATGCAACCTCTGCGCCGCTTGAACTGGCCTGTTACCGAAATAGCACTAACATTAACGTTATCTTTGCGCTTCATTCCCCTAGTATTGGAAGAAATACAAAATTTAGTGCGATCGGTCAGAACCCGAGCGATAAACTGGAAAAAACTCGGATTTCGCCGCGCCGCTGAAGTTTGGTTGATGATAGCCGAGCGACTCTTAGAAAACTTGCTCCTGCGAGCCGAACAAATAGCCAGCGCCATGAAAGTTCGCGGCTTCACCAGTCCCGATCGACACCGTGTAGAATGGCACCAGTTGCAATTGAAAATCCGAGACTGGATCGCCCTCGGCTGCTTGATCGTCCTCTGGAGCGCCCGCTTGCTTTGGGGCTGGGACAGTTAAGATTTTAGATTTTAGATTTTAGATTTTAGATTGAATAATATTGAAGAATTGGAAATGACTGATTTGATATGGTTTTGGAGCAC
This sequence comes from Microcoleus sp. BROC3, assembly GCF_036702515.1. Classification (NCBI taxonomy): domain Bacteria; kingdom Bacillati; phylum Cyanobacteriota; class Cyanophyceae; order Oscillatoriales; family Microcoleaceae; genus Microcoleus; species Microcoleus sp. BROC3. The sequence continues at coordinate 86,704 of NZ_JAUBTQ010000014.1, read as the reverse complement.
GAGCCTACATTTGAGTAAGTTTTGTGTTGTACCCGAGTGTCCTGCTAAAGTAATGGAGACAAATATTTAGAGATCCAAAACCTTGAACATCTATCTCGGGACAGATATCGTATATGTTCCGCGCATTCAATCGGCATTAGACCGCTTTGGCAATCGCTTCCTCGAAAAAGTTTACACCCCCACCGAACAAAGAGACTGCGGGCAACTAAATTCTCAAGACAGCAGCATTAAAGGTAAAATGAATCGAGTTTCCTGCAACCAACTAGCGGGGCGCTGGGCGGCAAAAGAAGCCGTTGTCAAAGCTCTAGGGACGGGATGGCGGGGAATACGGTATGCAGATGTCGAAATTCGGCGCTCCGAAAACGGTGCTCCAAACGTGCAACTGCACGGAACCGCAGCAGCACGAGCCTCTGTTTGGGGAAATTGCCAGTGGCAATTGAGCCTCAGCCATGACGGAGACTATTGTATGGCTACGGCGATCGCCCTTTGTACCCCCCTCTCAAACAACCCCGTCCCCACAAACACCGAAACTAAAATCTAAAATCGAAATCTTTAATCTAAAATTGACCGACTGTAAACCTGAATGACTACTGAAACTTACCTGAATCATCCAAACTTTGGCCTCCTCTTCAGGGTATCCCAGGTTGAAGACAGCCAAGAATTATTTACCACCCTATACGCCCAGCGCCTATTTTTTTTGGTAACAAACGGCCCTGGCGGTCTGAGATTTGAACCCATCAGTCGCTCCGACGCTCGCCTCATGGTGGAAATTCGCCTGCGAACCCTGCGTCGCAGCGGTCAATATCAGGAGTACGACCAATTGCAGGCGATTCACAAGCGCACATTTCAATAGCGAAAATCAGTAATTGGTAATCGGTAATTGGTAATTTGGTAATTAGTAACTGTCTTAATTTTCCCAACCTCTAGTTTCCAGCGTTGAGCACCCATGACCATTGCCTCTCGAATTAACAGCATTCGCCAACAGTTGCCGGAATCCGTGCGGTTAATTGCCGTTACCAAACAGGTACCCACTGATGCTATCCGCGAAGCATACGAAGCCGGCATCCGGGATTTTGGCGAGAGTAAGGTTCAAGAGACTGCCGAAAAACAAAGCCAACTGCAAGATTTGCCGGATATCAACTGGCATTTGATCGGCCACTTGCAAGCCAACAAAGCAGCCAAGGCCCTAGAGCATTTCCAGTGGATTCACTCTCTCGACAACTTAAAACTCGCTCAGCGGCTCTCGCGCTTGGCGGGCGAACAGTCCTGCTCTCCCGAAGTCTGCCTGCAAGTCAAAATGTTGCCCGACCCCGACAAATTCGGCTGGAGCGTCCCAGAACTGCTTGCCGACCTCCCAGAACTCAACAAATGTCAGCATATCAAAATTCAAGGTTTGATGACAATACCTCCGCTGGGATTAGATGACTCGCAAATCTTAGAATTGTTTAACAGCACCCGCGAACTTGCTGACAAAATCGATCGGCAAAATTTGCCCCGCATTCAAATGCAGCAGCTCTCGATGGGGATGTCGGGAGATTATCATTTGGCAATTCAAGCAGGTGCTACTATGGTACGGCTAGGAACAAGCTTGTTTGGCTCTAGAAGAGGACAACTTGGGTTAAAAATAGAGTAGTTAGCCACCCGCGACTAACCCGCAACGCGAGTTATAGTCGGGGCAGCACAGTCGTGAAGGAGCTTAAATGGTGAACATTTTTTCTAAGCTACGAGATTTTGTAGGCTTCCCCAATGAGCCTGAGTACGATTACGAGTACGACGAAACCGAAGGCGATCGCTTTCAGAACGTCTACCAACCGCCTGAACCGAACGCCGCCGCAGCCGCAGCAGCAGAAGAAGAACGCCGCCAAAATCGCAGAATGCGGGAGCGGTCAGTAGTAGGATCGACAGGTACGGATGTTGTTGCACCAACCGGGGGAGTAGGGTCAGTAATGAATAACGTGATTGGAATGCCTGGAGCTATGAACGGGATTTCGGAAGTAGTAGTGATGGAGCCGCGCACTTTTGAAGAGATGCCGGCAGCAATTCGAGCTCTTAAAGAACGGAAGTCTGTGGTTTTGAACCTAACGGTGATGGACCCAGACCAAGCGCAAAGAGCTGTGGACTTTGTGGCGGGCGGTACTTACGCCCTTGACGGCCATCAAGAGCGAATTGGCGAAAGTATTTTCTTGTTTACGCCTAGCTGCGTGCAGGTGAGAACTCAGTCTGGTGTGGTTCACGAAGTGCCTCCCGCTCAAGGACGGCCCCGCGCTGCTGCTCCTGCACCGACAGTCTGGCCGGCAGAACAAGCTCAAATCGCTCAGTAGTTAGTTGACAGTTGACAGTTGACAGTGGTCAGTAGTCAGTAGTCAGTAGTCAGTAGTTAGTAGTCAGTAGTCAGTAGTCAGTAGTTAACAACTAATAACTGTGGAATAAAGACTGCGGATTAATAACATTAGCTAACAACTAAGTAACCAATGACAACTGATAACTGACAACTGACAACTGATAACTGACTGACAACTGACAACTGACAACTGACAACTGACTAATGACTAACATAAAATTTGGTACGATCGGCGGTGGGGTAATGGGAGAAGCTCTCTTATCCCGTTTAATAGCAGAAAAAGTTTATTTGCCTTCAGAAATATTGGTGAGCGAGCCTGGGGTAAAGCGCCGCGAGTTTTTGACTGAGAAATACGGGATTGGAACAACAGCCAGCAATCTAGAAGTTGCTGCCGCTACAGAAGTGCTGTTTTTGGCAATTAAACCGCAAGTTTTTGATACGGTAGCTTTGGAGTTGGCCGTGGCGGCCGATCGCAAACAGGGAAATAATGGAGAAACCGCTAATTCGCAGCCAGAAGCGGTGGTAGTGTCGATTTTGGCAGGAGTGCCGCTCAGCAAGCTCGAACCCGCGTTCCCGGGGCGGGGAGTGCTGCGTGTGATGCCGAATACTCCGGCAACGGTAGGAGCGGGAATGAGCGCGATCGCTCCGGGAAAACTTGTTCAACCGGCTGATTTAGAATTGGTAAAGCGCATCTTTCAGGCCGTGGGAGAAGTGGTAGAAGTGCCTGAGAGTATGCTGGATGCGGTGACGGGGCTTTCGGGTTCCGGGCCCGGTTATGTAGCAATTTTGATTGAGGCATTGACAGATGGAGGAGTTTGTGCAGGACTGCCGCGGGCGATCGCCTCTCAATTAGCCCTGCAAACAGTATTCGGTACGGCGAAACTGTTGCAAGAAACGGGAATGCACCCAGCAGAATTGAAAGATCGAGTTACAAGTCCCGGCGGCACGACTATTGCGGGAATTGCTAAATTAGAGAGTAGCGGCTTTCGATCGGCCCTAATCGAAGCAGTGAAAGCAGCTTGTTTGCGTTCTCAAGAATTAGGGAAATAAGTCAGGAATGACGCACAGAAACAATCAGAAATGAGTTCAATCGCAGTTTAAACCTGCCTCTGCCGCTGTCGGATACTTGACGGGAACAAAAGCGAGGCCGAACCGCTCTTTTGGACACTCTACAATATGTACTAAATCGCTGGGATGATTTTTCCGATCGCCATTTTCCGGCGAGTTAAACTGAATGGTTCCTGTTGCTCCCCAAGCCCTAAAATCAGGAGATGAAAGCGTTCTTTGCATTCCTTCGCGACTGGGTTCCTGCTGCATTTCCAATGCCTTTATGAGTGCGCGCGCTGCATCGTAACCTGAAGCTATACGAGTATTTCCCTCTTCTCCCCACAGCGAGCGAGCCTGTTGAGGAAATTCTTTGTTGGGGCTGTTTAAGGGATGCCAGCCGACAGAAAGGATTAGTTTTTTAAACAACTTTTGCGGTTGCCCAGATACAAATTCTAACATTTGCGGACACATCAGCATCCATGCCCCGGCAATCCAATTGCGATCGGCGTTAAGTTTTATTATCTCAAATGCGCTGTCTAAGGCTCCCGTAACATGAGGGTCTGGAACTAACACGATCGCAGTTTCTGCGTTCGCCTGGATTTCCTCGATCGCTCTTTGGGCGTTGAAGTCTGTTTTAAATAAATCGAAATCGCGAATGCAGACTATTTTTCCCCCTTGGCGGTCTCGAAAATACGTTGTGTACTCTTCCTTAAAAGATGCGCTGAATGGGCTTTCCTGATTGTATAAAATGGCTGCTTGTGTTTGATTTTTTGCGATGAGGTAGTCGGCTATATCTCTAGCGATTAAACTGCTCGTATATTGAGTCCGAAAGAAAAATTTTTTAGGCTCATCTGTCAGCTCTTCCGTGGCTGCACCCGGAGACATCAAAACCAGATTATTATTATTGTAAATATCTACCGTGTACATCGTCATCTCGCTGCTAGCGTGACCGACAACTGCTAAAATCTCCGGTTGATTTACCAGTGAGATTGCTCTTTGTCTTGCCTTTCTTTCATCGTTCCCATCGTCAGCAATAATTACTTTAAGTCCTTTGCCGTTAATGGCTTGACTTGGTAAAAAACCTCGACCGGGAAAGTCCCGATCGCTAGCATTGGACAGTCCCAAATTAACTTCTGTTTGCGCTTGAGCCACTCCGCGCAGAAATTCTTTTGCCTGAGCACCAAGCAGAGCAAAACTGTCCGGCTTTCTCCCACAAATGGGAATGGCTACAGCAATTGTGTAATAAGGAGCGTTGCTGACCTCCAGAAAAGCATTGTTCAGGTAAACTAAAGTTTCTGGATCTTTGCCGTATTCTCTATGCCACGATTGTTTGAATAAATTAAAAGCTTGCTCTGAATTTGAAGCTGCAAATTTTTCAACTCCTCTTTGCTTTAACCGAGGACGAGAACTGGTAAAGAGAATTCTTTCTCCGGCACTTAAATTATCTGGGAGGACTAAACGAGGGTTTGATCCCACAGGTGTCCTGCTGTCACTGGCGATCGAATATCCCACTCCCACCTGCGTCCCAATCTCAATCGGCGGTGAGGGCGATACCACCACCGATCGCAAATCCTGCAAAACATCAGCAGCGGATTGATAGCGATGGTTAAAGTGGTAGCGCACCATCTTATTTAAAACTTTTTCCAGCTTGTCGCTAATTTGTACCATCGGGCGATCGTCAATTGAGTAATGCCAGACGAGTTCCCCAGTTCTTTGATGATTAAAAAAGTCTTGAATATCTAAACCTGCGATCGCTTGAATGCCGATGATTCCCGCAGCATAGATATCGCTGTTAAATCTGGGCTGATTTGTCCACTGTTCGGCTGGCATATAACCCTCTGTACCAACGGCGCGAGTTTGAGTTATTTGACCGTTTTCGATCGCCAAAGTGCCGATCGCTTTTACTGCCCCAAAATCAATTAACACAATTTTGCCGTCAAGCTTGCGCCGGATTAAGTTTGACGGTTTAATATCTCGGTGAATAATACCTTGAGAGTGTACGCACTCTAAAACTGACAAAATGTCCAGCAATAAATCAATAACTGCTGACTCCTGAAACTGTCTGCCTGAAACGATTTCTTTGTTGAGCGGATTTCCGTCGATGTATTCTTGAATTAAGTAAAATTTTCCCTGTTCTTGAAAGCGATCTATCAACTTGGGAATCTGCGGACACTTATCGAGATACTTCAGGGTTTTAGCTTCTTTTTCAAATTGCTGTTGTGCTTCCTCCAACAGCCGCCCATCGTTAGATTCAGGAGGCGGAATTTCCTTGACGACGCACAGGGGATTTTCGGGGCTACCTAAAGCGTCGTTAGCCGTATAGGTTTTGGCAAACCCTCCCTCACCTAATTTACCGATTATTTGATAGCGATCGCGCAGAATATCCCCTGGCTTCAGGCACATAAGTTTTTTACAATCTCTCGACTCGCTGCACTCGTTGATGTTGATTTTACCATCGGGCGGGGACGGGTTTATATAGTTTACTCAATATAGTTGACTCGCCAGTATGTAAGGCCGCCCTCTGGGCGGTTCATGTACTGCCTAGAGGGTGGCGTTACGAAGAAAATTGAATCAACGAGTTCAATCGCACTTTAAACCTGCCGCTTTTGCCGTCGGATACTTGACGGGAACAAATGTGACGCCAAACTTTTCTTTCTCACACTTGACAATATGCACTAAATCTGGTCTAAAATTTTGGCGATCGCCCTTCGGATCAAACTCAATAGTTCCGGTTGCTCCTGTGGCGCTAAAATTCGGATCCGCAATAGTTTTCTGCATCCCTTCGCGGCTGGGTTGCGGTTGGTTTTCTATTGCTTTAATTAGCGTCAGAGTTGCATCGTAGGTTAAAGCAGTGCGGTGGTTGACGTTTCCTCCCCAAAGCTGTCGAGCATTTTCGTCAAATGTGGGGTTGGGAGCAGCTAAGGGATGCCAAGAGGATGATGTCACCAGTTTCTCAAAAGACTTTAACTGGGAGGCAGTTTCTAAGGTTTTCTGGCTGTAGATTCCCCCGGTTCCCACTACCCAATTGCGATCGCCATTGGCTTTAATAAGTGCCATCGCATTTTTGACTGCATCCGGGACATGACTCGTACTTAAGACGATCGCTGTTTTCTCGGTTCGCTCGATTTCTTGTAATGCTAGTTCAACGTTAAAATTTTTCTTACACAAATCGTATTCAGTGATGCTGACAATATTTCCTCCTGCTTTTCTAAACTGTTTTCTGAATTCTTCCCACAATGAAGAAGTAGCTTGAATCTCAGGACAGTAGAAACCCGCAGCTTTTTTGGAACCTGCCTTTTCAATCAGATAGTTCTTGAAGTTTTCAGCAGTAATTTGATGTCTAGGGACAGTGCGAAAGAAAAACTTCCGACGTTGTTCTGTTAATTGTTCCGTTGTACTCCCAGGCGAAATTAAGACTAAGTGATTTTCGTCATAAGTATCGACGGCATGCACAGTCATCTCGCTAGTATAGTGACCGACGACACCCAAAATATCGGTTTGCTTGACGAGTGAAGAGGCCCTAGCTTTTGCCTCTGTTTTCAGATTGGCATCGTCAGCGATAATGACTCTAATACCCTTGCCACTAATGGCTTTCCCTGCTAAAAAACTTTGACCGGGAAAGTCGTTATTGCGATCGGAATTAAAGAGTCCTACGTTGACTTCTGTTTGGGCCTGGGCAATGCCGCGCAACATTTCTCTAGCCAAATCAGAATTGACAGTACCTCCTTCGCTGTTGCTAATGGGAACGGCAACTGCCAGGGTGTAGTAATCAGCTTTTTTTGCCTTCAAAAGGGCATTATTCATGTAAATTAAAGTTTCTGGGTCTTTGCGTTCTTCTTCGTTCCACGATTGTTTTAATAAAGTAAAAGCTGATTGATAATCTGAAGCAAAAAAGTCATTAACTCCCCTTTGTTTCAATCGAGAAGCAGATGTTTTGATGAGGATTTCCTCGCCGCAACTCAAAGCATCTCCCTGGATTAAAGGACAAGTTTTAGGTGTGAAAATTTTGTGTATTAGAAATGCTCCTAGCCCGACGCATCCTGCGATCGCCGCGAACAAGCAGACTCTCAATATATGTCTCCACCTGCATGGAGGTTTCGGCGGTGTTAGCGATCGCAAATCCTGCAACACTTCAGCAACAGATTGATAGCGATCGTTAAAATGGTAGCGCACCATCTTATTTAAAAATTTTTTGAGAGGCTCGCTAATTTGTATCATCGGGCGATCGTCTGCTGAGTAGTGCCAGATCAGTTCCCCAGTGCTTGTATGATGACAAAGTTCTTTAATATCGAACCCTGTGATAGCTTGAATACCGATGATTCCCGCAGCATAGATATCGCTGTTAAATCTGGGCTGATTTTTCCACTGTTCGGCCGGCATATAACCCTCTGTACCAACAGCACGAGTTTGAGTTATTTGGCCGCCCTCGATCGCCAAATTGCTAATACCTTTTACTGCCCCAAAATCAATTAACACAATTTTGCCGTCAAGCTTGCGCCGGATTAAGTTTGACGGTTTAATATCTCGGTGAATAATACCTTGAGAGTGTACGCACTCTAAAACTGACAAAATGTCCAGCAATAAATCAATAACTGCTGACTCCTGAAACTGTCTGCCTGAAACGATTTCTTTGTTGAGCGGATTTCCGTCGATGTATTCTTGAATTAAGTAAAATTTTCCCTGTTCTTGAAAGCGATCTATCAACTTGGGAATCTGCGGACACTTATCGAGATACTTCAGGGTTTTAGCTTCTTTTTCAAATTGCTGTTGTGCTTCCTCCAACAGCCGCCCATCGTTAGATTCAGGAGGCGGAATTTCCTTGACGACGCACAGGGGATTTCCAGGGCTGTCCAAGTCGTTAGCCGTATAGGTTTTAGCAAACCCTCCCTCACCTAATTTAGCGATAATTCGGTAGCGATCGCGCAGAATATCCCCTGGATTCAGACACATAAATTGTTCCATCCCCTTAACTCGCTGCACTCGTTGGTGTCGAGCGTACCACAAATATGACTTTTATGAACTCAAAGTTATGACTTTTATGAACTCAAAGTTATGAATATATGAATTGATTTTAAGAGTGGCTTATTTAATAATCTTGGCATCTGAGATTTTAGGGAGAAAATATTTTATGGCTTTACAAAGAGACCCATCAGGATCGTCGCGCTTCTTTGGGGACAATACATCCGAATACGTAGATTTACGGGTCGGAAGTGGAGGAATTTCCTCTGGGGGAGTTTTGCTGCTGGGAGGTGACGATACAATCGATGGCGCAATAACCAACGATTTGATTTTTGGCAATGAGGGGGAAGATATTCTCAGAGGGATTTTTGGCAACGATTCTTTATTCGGGGGAAAAGGGAAAGACGCAATATTGGGAGGGGACGGAAATGACTCTATCAACGGCGGTCAAGATGGAGATGTGCTTTTTGGTGACGCAGGAAATGATGTTTTATTGGGCGGTAAAGGCAATGATTTTTTAGTCAGCGGTAGCGGAAATGACACTCTGGTGGGAGGTTTGGGTCGCGACATCTTACTGTCGGCGCAGGAGAATGGTTCATTCAAAATCGGGGGTACTAATTTGTACGTTCTCCAAACAGAACCCGGAGTTACAGATATCAATAATGCCGACATTATTTTAAATTTCAGAAACGCTTTTGATAAAATTGGATTAGCAGACGGTTTGACGGTGAATGATATAGTGTTGGAAAATTTGCCAAATGTACTCATTACAGTACAGTTTGAAGTTCCGCAATCTGCGGGTTATTTGTTCACGCCCGCTCAATTAAAACCCACATCGATGGTGACTTCAGGGACTGCTATCAAACTCAGGAATTCAGGAGAATTCATCGGTTTTGTGGAGGCTGTAACGCCTGCTCAACTGCAAAACAGCATTCTAAACAGCATTATCTCAGTTCAGGGATTCTAAGCTGTAGAATGCGCTGCAAAGCATCCTGCAAAAGCTTAAATCGAAGATTGGACAGAGAAAGAGTAATCTGCAACCAGCGGTACAACCATACTAATTACCGATCGCTAGCTGCTGTTTCCAATTTCTCTCCAATCCTCGGTTCAGTACCGTTCAAAAGCCGCTGAATATTGCTCCGATGTCGGACAATTACAAATACGCCCCCAGCAATGCCAAACAATACATAAGCTAGCGGCTGATGTAAAGCAAACATCAATCCAGCCACGCTAATTGCTCCGATAATCGAGCTTAAAGAAACAATTCGCGACACCGCAAACACGATTCCAAAAATTCCGAAGGTTCCTAAACCAACAGGCCAGTACAAACCGAGCAAAACTCCCAAACTCGTAGCGACAGATTTGCCGCCAGTAAACCCCAGCCAGATTGATTTGCTGTGGCCCAAAATAGCAGAGAAACCCGCCAAAGTTGCCATCCAAGGGATGACAGTTGCAGTATTTTCTAAACCGGCGGCGGTTGCTAGCTGCTGGGTAAAACTGAGAGAGTAAATGTAGCGGATTAGGACGATCGCACTTACCCCCTTCAACACGTCAACCAGCAACACCCCCAACCCCGGCCACTTCCCCAAAGTTCTCAGTACGTTAGTCGCACCAGTCGAACCCGAACCAACCTCTCGAATATCAATTCCTAGCATCCATTTCCCCAAGGCGTACCCAGTCGGAATCGATCCCAGCAGATAAGCTGCTATTAGCAATGCGCCATTTAAAATTATCCAGCTAGCCATTTTTTAATTTGAAATTTGTTTTACAGGAGAAGGAAGTTCGGCAATGGATTCTGTAACGGATGGAATAAGGAAGAAGCAATTCCGGTTAATTTCACCGGGATTTTCTTCAGTCCCCGCCGGCGGACTTTGTTTGTACAGCAGGGAATTTTATTCGCCCGGAATCGCTCAAAATTCTTTAGCCGTCGTCAAACTTTGCGGGTCAGAAGCAAAAGCCAGCCACATCGGAAATTGCAGCATTGACAAACTAATTAAATCCTCAGTTTCATCAATGACAATTAGCGGCAATTTGCCATCTTTAACCAGTCGATCGGCTTTTTGAGCCAAAGCTTCCGCAGACTCAAACATAATAATCCCGCGTTCCGGGCCGAAATCGCTGCGAGTAATGCCCAAACAATCTTGCAAACCCCGACGCCACTCTCCCAAACGTTCTGGACTGTTGGCGAGCACCAAAGTCCGCACCCGTCCACCGTAGACGCTTCTGAGCACAGAAATAATTGTCGAAGTAATCAAGATATTTTGCAAGCGCGAACCCATAGTGCGCAAAGCACCTCTTCCTCCTTGAGTGAAAAACCAGTTAGAAACTCGTTCCGCGTGGATGGGTTCAAAAGTGCGGCGGAGTTGCCAAGGCGGGCCGTAGTAGTCGGGGACAGTGCGATATTGGTCGAGGGTACGGCGAATTTGTTTGGCTTGTTCTTGAAATCCCTGTTCGGCAAATCGGGGATTTACGGGTGCTGAAGATTCAGACTCCTCAGCAGGAATTTGCTTGGGCGTCTCTTGCGCCGGTGGCGTCAAATCTAAGAATTCGGCGGTAGCGGCCAAATCCTGCAAACTGCCGACAAGATAGTCTTTGAAACCCTGGACTCGAATTGCTAAATCTTGGGAGACGCCGGCAAAAGTGGTGCGCATTTCCTTTTGAATTCGATCGCGCCGGCGTTCGAGTTTTTCTACTTCGATTTGCAGTGCTTGTTTGCGCTGATCTAATTGAATCAAGCCGTCTTGTACCAAACGCCCGATCGATGCTTGAGCCTCGCCCAACGCTTCTAAGGCCTTGGCTTTGTCGGCTTCCAAGGCGGCAATTTTTTCAGTCAAATTTTGTTCTTGCTGCTGCAATTCTTTGACTCTCTCTGCCAACTGTTCGGTAACATTTTCTGAGATGCGCGTTACCGTGTCTGCGGTTGCTGTTGGCGGGGAGTCGCTTGGAGGATCGATTTGAGCGATGGGACTTTGTGATTCGGCATCGTCGGTGTCGATCCCGATTTGGGCGAGTGCGCCTGCTTCGTTCACGAATTCGGCGATTTCGGCATCTGCCTCGCCCAGCGGCGGGTCTGTTTCGCCCGGGAGTTGGGCGGCGGACTCCTGAAGCTCGATCGACAAATCCGGTGTTTGAGATGGAAGTTGGTACTCCGTCTGATTCACGGGTAAATTGACTTCGCCGTCAGCGGTTGGGGCGGCTGGTTGTGCTTGCGGTTCTTGAGTTGGAGATTCGTCTGAATTCATGGGAAATTTGGTTCGGCGTAGGGCACGGAAAAGTTAAAAATTTAAAATTAACAACTTTTTTAGTCTTGACGGGGACAGCGCTGTTCTAAGCAGGTCTGTAGCATTTTACGATCGAATAGAATCGGGAAAGAGTGAATGCTGTTAATTTCTTTGAAGTAAAACCAAATCGGCACAGCGGGCCACAATATGCGCCAATTTTGCCATTCTCGGTAAGGAAAGCGGCGGATTAATTTGGACATTCGATAAATGTCCAAATCGGTTGGGGTAAATTGCAGCCGGAGGGTGGCGGCTTGGTACATCAGAAACAAGCCGAACAGCGAAACCGACAAACTCGCCCACTTCTGCACGAACAGCAGCGGTACGGCGGCCAGTACCAAAGCTAGGGGAAGCGCATAACTCGGAGCGAGTTCGATCGTATTTGTCGGCGCAGTCGAAGAGGCAGTTGTAGTCACGGGTTTAAATCAAGGGTAGTAAAGGAATGTTGCCAATTATTCATATTTTATCTGTTTCCTAGCTTACAAGCCTTTGAGTACGCTAGAGCCCGTCCCCTGAAACATCAGCCAAGTCATGAAAAAGTTCACAATAAAAATAGCCAGTAAAGCCGTCACCACCGCCGTAGTAGTCGATTGACCGACGCCTTTTGCCCCGCCGGTGGTGGTCAAACCCCAGCTAGTGCCGATTACAGCAATCAAACCACCGAACACAAAAGCCTTAATTGCCGCGCTGCAAATATCCCACAGACTCAGGAAATTGCGGACTGATTCTAAAAACACGCTTTGAGAGATGCCGTACATCGTCGTAGCAATCAGCAGTCCGCCGATGATGCCGGTGAAGAGAGACAAGATGGTTAAAATTGGCAGCATCAAGCAGCAAGCAAGGACGCGGGGAATTACTAAATAGTCGATCGGGTCTGTTCTGAGCATCAGCAGGGCATCTATCTGCTCTGTTACCTGCATCGTGCCGATTTCCGCCGCAAAAGCCGAACCTACCCGTCCCGTTACGATCACGGCTGTTAACACGGGGCCGAGCTCGCGAGTCAAAGACAAAGCCAAAACGCCGCCGACGACATTGCCGGCCCCGAGGTTAATAAACTCTCTCGCTACCTGAATAGTAAATACCATGCCGACAAAACCCGCAGTCAGCAAAGCAATCAGCAGAGATTCCGGGCCGACTGCTGCCATTTGGTCGAGCGTGTTGCGCCGGTGAATTTTGCGCGTCAGCAAGTGCAGCATGACTTGGCCGCCCAATAAAATTGCTGCCAGCAACCGCTGACTCCACAAACTGAGGCTCGAAGATTTAGTGGTGCTCAAGGGGATTTCGAGTATAGAACAACTGCCAAAAATGAAATCTATCTACAAATCTTAAACAAGTTTTTTCTATAACATTTAAGATTTCTGACAGAACCGGCCACTGAGGGCGATCGCTGCCTATCGTAGAAAAGGACAAGTTTTGTTTGCTTGCACCGTTCGGCAGTTTAGCTGAATTTACTGACTATTATGAGCATTTTTCCCAATTTTCTTCGCTCTGTACTGCTGACGAGCCTGTTGAGCTTTGTCGCCCCCTTATTGTTAATCGGCGCGGGATTGACTAGCTTTTCCTTGATCCGTCTTGTGCCTGCTCTCCAAGGGGTCGGTCGTTCTGGAGAAGACCTGATTTTGCAGTTCTTAGCTACTTTCGGCAGCGGCTGTCCCCTCCAGGGATTTTTAGTTATCGGTCTAACTTTTGGTTTGGTGGGTGCTTTGTTTGATACCTACGCTTCTTATCAGCATTCGCGGTGGGGTTAACCGATCTGAGATTGGAGATTTTAAATTTTAGATTTTAGGTGGGAACTTCTAGATGCAATCTAAAATCTAAAGTTGTTTGGCTGAGGTGCGATCGGATACCCGCACCTGGGATGATTTTACAATACCGCTCGCGAATGTTCGGAAATGCGATCGGCTTTTTTGCGGAAAACCGAATCCCCCAATTTCGGGAGCTGAAATATATTAAATACAGGTTGAGTCAAGTGTTTCTCAATCTCTCAAAATTTCAGATAGTCGAGGTATTAGTTATGGCACTTATTCGTTGGGAACCTTTGCGGGAAATGGACTCCTTGCAGCGAGAAATGAATCGGTTGTTTGATAGCTTGACTCCGGCAACCGATCGCGCATCTAACGGTGTTGCTTTTGTACCCCCCGCCGAACTCGATGAAACTCCCGAAGCCATCCACCTTAAATTAGAAATTCCGGGCATGGAAGCTAAGGATTTGGACGTACAAGTAACCGCAGAAGCTGTTGCAATTAGCGGCGAACGCCGTCACGAAAGTAAGAGTGAAGATAAAGGCATGACTCGCTCTGAGTTCCGCTACGGTTCGTTCCGCCGGGTGATTCCCCTACCCGCGCGAGTTCAAAATGACAGCGTAGAAGCTGAGTACAAAAATGGAGTTTTGCACCTGAATTTGCCCAAAGCGGAAGCGGAAAAGAACCGCGTGGTTAAAGTTCAACTCGGCTAATAAATAATTGTTGGCTAATAGCTGATAGATAGGGCGTGCGGTGCGCGCCCTATTTGTTTGGGGAATTGGGAATTGGGAATTGGTAATTGGGCCGAAAAGCATTGGGCATTGGTAATTGGCCATTGCGAGTTTGAGGAATGATTCTTCCTTTTTCCTTCTTCGTTCTTCCATCCATCCGTTACATCCTCAGAAAGCGAATCCGTTGCCGAACTTCCTTGTTCCGATTCTTCAACCGTGCTAAACTCCAATAAGCAATGGTTGGTGAGGAGACTTGCGTGCCGAGTCAGGGAGTGGGAGGAAATGGAATTGCTTCTGAGTTTGGAGACTTAACCGGGATGACTCGCCAAGAAGTCGATGATTTCTTGCGCGGATTGGGTGCAGAAATCAGAACTACTAGAGAGGGTTATGTTGAATATAAATTTTTTGATAAGTCAACAGTAATGATCCGTCCTAACGGTGAAGTGATTAGAACGCCTGCACCGAAATATGGCTCGGATGGAAGAAATATCAACAAAGGTTTGCGTCTCGATAGAGATGGTAATTTATTGCGGACGAAAGACGAATTTGGTAATTTAATTCCAGGTACTCACAATACGGGAGAAAAATTAAATGAGTGATTGGAAGGATGACTATAACTTGCTTGGATTGGGTGGCTTTACATCTTTAATCACAAAAGTCAACGTATCTTTATGGGGAAACGAAGTATTAATTGAATGCGTCTACAATCCCGAAGAAAGATTGCCTTATATCCTGGCATTCAAAGACTGTCGCGATATCAGTTGGACTGTACACGATGAAGGGGCAGTTGGCGAACTGGAAGCTGAATTCTTCGGAATTTCATTGGGCGAGCCGGAACACCGCAAGCCGGCGGTGATTACTACAGATATTTTTGAAATTTCAATTTTGTACGGCAGTTTTAGCATTCACAAGGGAGAAAACCTAAATGCTCAAGTAGAAGATTTAGAAACAGAGGATTGGGGTATCACAATCACCAGCAGCAGTATTGTAGAAATTGTAAACCCCCGCGCGGTTAAATTGCCAAGCCGTTAGTAATATTATGTCGTGTAAAATAACTATTACAGTCATGGACGCACTCCGACTCCTCGAAACTGGGTTTTTTACCTAATCTGCGGGTTTTAACGAAGTATTTTCGTAAAAAACCCGGTTTCTGGGCCCCCATGCGTAAGTCCTATATTATTAGGTTTGTAGTGAGGACTGAATTCCTCATCAAAAATCTGAGGATTGAAGTCCTCACTACAAAAGAATTACCAATTTTTCAAAAAAGACAGTAGGTATTGTTGCCCGCCTCAGTTTACGATACTTAATAGAACTTTTTTCCCAGATGAGGTAAAACACAATGCCTGATATTGTTGATATTGCCGTAGGTGCGGGTTCGTTCCAAACCCTCGTAACAGCCGTGCAAGTAGCTAATTTAGTAGACGCGCTCAAAAGTCCGGGCCCTTTTACTGTCTTTGCACCCAATGACGATGCTTTTGCAAAATTGCCACCGGGAACTATCACAACCCTAGTGCAGAACGTTCCCCAACTGACTAGGATTTTGATGTTTCATGTCGTCTCCGGCAAGTTTATGAAAGCTGATTTGGCAAAACTCGGTTTTGTTACTTCCTTGGAAGGTTCGCCGATTAAAATTGATTGTTCTGACGGTTTTGAGGTGAAAAATGCTACTGTTGTCGCTGCGGATATCGAAGCTGATAACGGCGTCATCCATGTGATCGATAACGTGATTTTAATGGGGTAGTTTCACCATCCCACGATTTTCGATTTTCAATTTTCGATTGACTCTACAGATGAATTTGAGGGTTTGAACTTTGGTCTAAACTTTTTTGAATTTAACCACGAAAGTCTGGAGCTTGCATCTGTCTGTGGGTGTAAGGTTAAGTCGGGCAATGGGAGCGAAAGCTTGCATAGAGCAGTGTCTCTTTGCTCCCGATCGCGCCCTTTTTTTTAGCGGTTGAAGGTAATATCAATATCATAAAGTTGTCTTTTGGCCGCATATGCCGCATATATTTTCAAATCATTGTTTACAAAAGTTTGAAAATCAATAATTATAATAGAAGCAAACCAGTGTGGTGAGCACTATGCAAATCCTAGCCGCCAGCCTCAAAGCAAAAGTCCGCCAGCGTACATTGGAACTGCAAGTTCTCAATGAACTTACTGCAAAAGTTCAAGCCGCTCTCAGTGCTGATGAAATTTGGTCTGCGTGTCTGGCATATCTCGATCGCCTGATTCCTGGCGCGGCGATCGCAATTTTGACGCCACCGGACGATCGAATATACCTGCAACAGTTACAGCCTTTAACTGCTCGCGTCAGAGCCGAAATTGAAAGGCGCTTGCAAGCTGCTCGCGCGGAATGGCTCGCCGGCAATCGGGACTGGGCGCACAACATCGATCCGCCACCAATTGCTCAGTTTCAGTCGGTCTTGATGGCACCAGCCAACCCGGATGAAAGTGAAGAATTGTTGGGAGTATTTTTTATAGGTGCAGACCAGACAAATGCTTTTAATTTGGAACACCTTTGTTTGCTTCACACGGTCGCTCAAGTTTGTGCCAAATCGTTAATTTACTTAGCAGCTAAAACGACCCCTGTCAAGAGGAAAGCTAAAAATTTTTTTGCTCGGGATGCGGAAAGTCAAGAACTCTTGTTGCGGGCTTTAATCGAAGGTGATCCGGACAGAGTTTTTGCGAAAGATAGAAATTTTAGATACATTTTTGTAAATCAAAGTTTTGCGGAATATTTGGGAAAAAATATTGAAGAAATTATAGGCAAAGATGATATTGAATTAGGGTTTTCAGCCGAATTAGTATTCGGCGATCGCAACGGCGGGGTTGGGGGCATCCGCGAGGAAGATCGAGCTGTGCTGGCGGGGGAGATGGTTCGCAATCCCTACCAGGCGATCGCCTTTGAAGGTGGCAAACAGCACGTATTTGACACGCAAAAACTGCCACTGCGCGATGCCGAGGGCAATATATTTGCGGTTTTGGGTTTTTCTCGGGAGATTGCTCCATTGCAGGCCACAGATGAAGCCAGGAATCAAAGCCAAGCCAAACTGCAAAAAATTACTGCTAGCGTACCGGGTACGGTATATCAAATTGACTTGCATCCAGACGGCTCGATGGCCTTCTCGTTTGTGAGCGCGGGCTGCCGAGAATTGTATGAAATAGAACCAGAGGCTGCTCAGCAGGATTTTAATGTAATTGTTGACATGATTCATCCCGAAGATCGAGATGATTTTCTCAACTCGGTGACGCTTTCTGCTGAAAATTTGCAGCCTTGGCGCTGGGAAGGAAGAATTGTCACTCCGTCGGGAAAACTTAAATGGGTGCAAGGAGCTTCCCAGCCAGAATTGCAAGCATCGGGGAAGATAGTTTACTACGGCTTGTTCACGGATATTAGCGCCAGGAAACAAGCTGAATTGAAGCTGCAACTTTATCAACAAATCTTTTTAAAATCCAACGATGCGATCGCGATCTTAGACCCCCAAGGCTATTACTTAGAAACAAATCAAGCTCACACGGCTTTGCTGGGTTACAGTGCATCGAAATTGTGGGGAAAAACCCCGGTAATTCACATGGGAGAACAGGCATTTGCCTCGGTAATGCAAACCTTGGGAGAAACTGGGAGTTACCGAGGCGAAATGACCTTTATTAAGGCTTTGCCAGAAGGAACAGTTGAGGTCGAGCTTTCGGCTTTTGCGGTTCTCAATGATGCTGGGGATGTAGTTTGCTACGTAAATGTCAAAAGAGACATAACCGAACGCAAGCGAGCTGAGGAAAAACTAAAGCTTTACCGAGAAATATTTTTAAACTCCAATGATGCGATCGTCATTATCGATGCTGACGGGTTTTTCCTCGAACAAAATCGCGCTCACCAATCGCTTCTAGAATACACAGACGCGGAATTAGAAGCAGAAGCGTCGCCGCTGGTTGCGGGGGAGCGGTTTTCGACAATTGCCAAAAGTTTAGCGAAAACAGGAACTTTTCGGGGCGAAATTACTAACTGCACTAAACAAGGTCGCACGCTGGCGATCGACGTTGCCGCATATTCTATGATTAACAACGCCGGCGATGTAATTTGTCACGTCTGCGTCAAGCGCGACATTACCGAACGCAAAAAAGGAGAAGAAGAACGGCAAAAATTTGTGTCGCTGATTGAAAACAGCAGCGATTTTATCGGTATGGCTACCCTAAAAGGCAAAACGCTGTTTGTCAACGAAGCCGGACGAAAACTGGTGGGTGTAGATAATCTTTCGGCACTGCTTTATGCCGAGATCTGGGAGTATATCGGCCCAACTTTTCAACAAAAATTCAGTCAAGAGATTTTGCCAACAATTATCAGTCAGGGTCAGTGGCAAGGCGAAGGTCAAATGCACCACTTGCACAGCGGAAAACCCATTGATGTTGTGATGAATGCTTTTCTGGTCAAGCACCCTCAAACCAGCGAACCGCTGTGCTTTGCTGCGGTAATTCGCGATGTCACCGAACGCAAGCAAGCTGAGAGAATGCTGCGGGAACAAGCAGAACAAGAACGGCTGGTTTCGGCGATCGCCCAGCGAGTCCGCCAGTCTCTCAACCTGACTCAAACTCTGAGCACTGCTGTACAAGAAGTGCGGCAGTTGCTGGCCACTGACCGCACGGTAATTTATCGTTTTGAGTCCGAGGAAACAGCGCTTGTTGTTGTGGAATCTGTAGGGGATGATTGGATGCCACTGCTGGGCAGAAAAGTTCAAAGAACATCCTTTGGGGAAAGTTATGTATGGCTGTACAGTGCAGGAACAATTCAAGCAATGGCAGATATCTATACGGCCAATTTGAGCGAGGAACACCGAGATTTACTTGCTAGTTTGCAGGTAAGGGCTAATTTAGTTGTACCAATTTTTATAGGCGATGAAAGTCAGGGGTTGGCAACAGAATACTCGCCGGAAACTCAAATGAACCCGCCGGGAAGGAGTTTGGAAACGAGTCAAAATCGGTTGTGGGGATTGCTGATTGCCCATCAGTGCAGAGCTCCGCGTGTTTGGACTGATTCTGAGATGGATTTGCTGGGAAGGTTGAGCGTGCAGTTGGCGATCGCCATTCAGCAATCTACTCTTTTTGAACAAGCGCAGCAGGCCCGAGAAGCAGCCCTAGAAGCGTCTCGAATGAAGTCGCTATTTTTAGCAAATATGAGTCACGAAATCCGTACTCCGATGAATGGAGTGATGGGGATGACTGATTTGCTGCTGAAAACGCATCTTACTCCCGAACAGCTTGATTTTGTACAGACGCTGAAACTCAGCGGTCAAAATTTACTGTCCATCATTAACGATATTCTGGACCTCTCCAAACTGGAAGCAGGAGAAATGCGCTTAGAAACGATCGAATTTAACCTCAGTATCTGTCTGGATGAAGTGCTGGATTTGTTGGCAAGTCCCGCACAAGCAAAAGGTATAGAAGTGGTGGCACTGATTGACAGCGACGTGCCGCTGCAAATTAAAGCCGATGCAGCGCGGTTGCGGCAAATACTCACTAATTTGATCAACAATGCTATTAAGTTTACAGAAGCAGGAGAAGTGGTAATTGAGGTTTCTACTGCTAGTAGTCCAGGGTTATTGGCAGCCAGCGATGACCAGAAAAAATTAGAAAATAGCGAGCCGTTAAAAGTCGAAAACAATGGCTCGATCTTCCTGATTTTTAAAGTGACAGATACAGGAATCGGGATTGCTCCCGAAGACCAAAAAAAGCTGTTTCAATCTTTTACTCAAGTAGATGCTTCTACGACCAGAAAATATGGTGGCACAGGTTTGGGTCTGGCTATTTCTAAGGAGTTGGTGGAGTTAATGGGTGGGCAAATCGGTGTGGAAAGTACCCCTGGCCGAGGCTCGACTTTTTGGTTTACTGTGCCGACAGTTAAGGAAAATTTAACTGCGCTAGGGACAGCATGCGAAGTGAATTTGGAAACGGTGCTGGCGGGGCGAAAAATGTTAGTTGCCAGCGACAAGCCGACAGTGCGAAAAGTGTTAGTGAGAATGGCTGTTGTGTGGGGAATGGAAGTTGAGGAGGTTGAGAACGGTTGGATGGCGATCGCATCTCTGTATAAAGCTGTCAGCGTTAATTGCCCTTACGATATCGTTTTGGTTGATATTCAGTTGCCCGAAATGGTGGCGGGAAGTCTCGAACGCTTGAGGGTTTCTGAACCGGCAATGCAGCAGACAAAGTGGGTGGTGCTGACTTCAATAACTCAGGTTGCAGAGGCGAAACGCTTGGTAGATAGCGGTTTTAGCGGCTATTTAACTAAACCTGTTAAAGCTCACCGGCTATTTGATTGCTTGGCGAATGCGATCGCCCCGAGTACGCTGATTGATGAGCCGCTGGCAAATCCAACCTTCAATAGAGCCTCAGCTATTGACAACCGCGAGTTAGCGAGTTTAAAGATTTTGTTAGTTGAAGATACTCCAATCAATCAAAAAGTTGGTCTGAATCAACTCAGAGTTTTGGGATGCGCGGCGGATGTTGCGAATAACGGCGCAGAGGCGCTATCTATGGTTGCTCAGAAAAAGTATGACATTGTGTTGATGGACTGTCAGATGCCGGTGTTGGACGGTTACGAAGCAACGCTGGAATTGCGCCGCCTGGAAGCGGCAAATGCTGCTGCTGGCAAGATGGAGCCGCATCAAAAGACGGTGGTGATTGCGATGACGGCGAATGCTTTGAAGGGCGATCGGGAAAAGTGTCTGGCGGCGGGCATGGACGATTATATTAGCAAACCTATATCGATTGAAAAGTTAAAATCGGTACTAGCAAATTGGTCTGCCAAGCTAAAAATTGAAACTCCCAATTTGAATGGTGAGGAACTTAAAAACTCTGAGCCACCAGATATCCAATCGGTAGTCGATATGGCACGTTTGCACGAAATTGCGGGCGCTGATTTAGAGTTTGAGCGGGAAATACTGCAAGCTTTTGTGGTGGATACCGGTAGTTATTTAGAAGCTGCTAAGGGGGCGATCGCCTCGGGAGATATGGAGACACTGGCCCGCCACGCTCATCAAATTAAAGGTGTCAGCGCTACGGCGGCGGTGCGGTTAATGCCCTCCATGGCCGATCGGCTTCAAAGTCTGGCTGAATCAAATGATTTGGAGGGGGCTACAAAAATCATTGCTGAATTAGAAATAATTCTGGCGAGGGTTGAAAAGTTGGTGGCGACTGAGTAATAAATTTTCTTTTGAACCGGGCTCTCCAGCCCGATCCCGGACAGCTTATGGCAGCCCCGCGATCGCTCGCGTGTTAAGATTTTTAATCTTTTATCAAGATATTTATCTCAATGTGACGGAATTGGGAACTCTTATAACATCTTGTGTGTTGTAGCTTATGACACTACTACATTAAGTTATTGTGGTCAAATATAAAATAATCATTAAGCCGATCGAGATGAGTGTGCTTTTCGTCGATCGGCTTGAGACACCAAGACTAGCTTTTCGCTAGGCCCGCCCATTAAGTGCGTATTTACGCTCAACGAGGTTTTATGACTCCAGTCATGTTACGCCAACTCTGGTCATTAATTGAGACCACCCAAGCCACTCTGTTAGTTAATTTGGACGATGCCACCCTGGTACAGTGGCTGCTGAAACAGTTAAAGACCAACTCTGCGCTTAATGGCAAAGAAGCAGATTTGTTGGACGAATACATCCAGTCTCGGCTTTCCCTAATCCGCGATTTAGCTGAGCAGCGGCTAGCACCAGAGCTACTGTGAACGCATTCAATCAAAATCGGATAAATATTCCAGGGAAGGGCGAAGATCGCTTGCGGCGGGCAAAAATAGCAGAAAAGAAACCCGGTTTCAAGGATAAATCTTGGGTTTGACGACGAGACCTCCAGCCGGAAACCGGATTTCTAGCTCTCCGCGCCCAGCTTGCTCAAAAAAAAACAGGCGGGTAGTCGGTGCAGTTGCCGCCATGCAGAATGGCTAATTTGAAAGCGGAGGCTGTGTAGATCGCCGATCGCCACAGTTCTGACAGCTACAAGGTAGGATTGTCAGGAAAGCATTCTATTAAAATCTATGCGTAAATGGGGATTTTTGCTGCTAGCAAGCGTGTTACTTACGGCACCGTTGGCGTCTTGTAGGGATCGATCGGCACAAATCGGACAAACACCAGCAACAACAACTGCCGAAGGCAAATCGCAACAAGGTTCGAGCCGGTTAGATACAATTGTCAGCCGCGGCAAACTGATTTGCGGCGTCAGCGGCGAACTGCCGGGTTTTAGCTTTGTAGACGAAAAAGGCAAATATTCGGGACTGGATGTGGATGTGTGCAGGGCTGTCGCGGCGGCAATATTTGACGACCCAGAAAAAGTCGAGTACCGAAAACTCAACGCCAAAGATAGATTTACAGTTTTGCAGGCGGGAGAAATCGACATTCTCAGCCGAAATACCACCTACACGGCGAGTCGGGACAGCACTACCGGACTGGAATTTGCCCCGGTGATCTTTTATGACTCTCAAAGCATCATGGTCAAAAAAGACAGCGGCATCAAAAGTTTAAAAGATTTTGCGGGCAAATCTATCTGCGTGCAGACAGGTACGAGCACGGAACAAAATTTGTCCGACCAAATGCGAAAATTAGGAGTTAAATACACTCCTGTGGTGTTTGAAGATGTGAATGCTGTCTTTGCTACCTATCAAGAAGGTCGCTGTCAAGGTGTTACTGCCGATCGATCGCAACTCGTCTCGAAGCGCACAACTCTGCCGAATTCCGAGAATAATGTTGTTTTGCCGATCGTGATGTCAAAAGAACCCTTAGCCCCAGCGGTGAAAAGCGGCGATCCTAAATGGTCGGACGCGGTGAAATGGGTTATTTTTGCGGCGATTGAAGCTGAAGATTTGGGAATTAATTCGGGAAATGCAGACAAAATTGTGGCAAGCACTACAGACCCGAATGTCAAACGTTTGCTAGGAACAGAAGGAGATTTAGGTAAAGGTTTGGGACTCCCGAACGACTACGCAGTCCGCGTTGTTAAGAAAGTCGGGAATTACGGAGAAATGTACGATCGCAACCTCGGCCCCAAAAGTACACTTAAGTTAGAACGCGGTCAAAACAGACTCTGGAAAGATGGCGGTTTGCTTTACTCGCCGCCGTTCCGCTAATTGTAGGTAACTGTTGACAGTGGACTGTTAACAGTTAACCAACAAGATATTTTAGACAGCAAGGTACTCCGCGCTTACCAGACTTGTAAGGTGCTTACTAGGTGTAGCCTACAAGTTTAGGCAGGCTAAAGTTAGGTATAGTGCAATACGGTTCAGTTAACACTGTTAATTCCCCGGAGAGCCCCCTCGCATCCCCCTTAAGAAGGGGGACGCAAGAGCAACTTCTTGTCCCCCCCTTAAAAAGGGGGGCTAGGGGGGATCGGTCTTATTTGAACCGTATTGAGGTATAGTGTGCTCTACATTAAACAGTTATGAACCCAGAACCTCAACCGGGCAAATCGCAGAAAATTTCCAAATTTAAAGATATATCAAAACTGCTGCGGGACGATCGCTTCTGGAAAATTGCCGGACAGGCGATAGCCCTAATTTTAGTAATAGTTGTTATCGCCATTCTCTGGGACAATCTCAGTGCCAATTACTCGCAACTGGGGATTGCATTTGGATTTGATTTTCTCAATTCCCAAGCATCTTTTGACATCGGCGAAAGTGTCATTCCCTACAGTCCCGAAAACAGTTACAGACAAGCTTATTTTGTCGGTTTAATCAACTCGCTGCGGGTAATGGGTTTCGGCATTATTTTCGCAACCGTTGCGGGTTTGACTGTAGGAATTGCGCGCCTTTCCGACAATTGGCTGTTGCGGAGTTTGGCTGGTTTGTATGTAGAAATTTTGCGAAATACGCCGTTATTGCTGCAATTATTTTTCTGGTATTTTGCAGTTTTCATTTCCCTGCCAAAACTCGAAGACAACCCGCAGTTACGCGGGCCGATTTACTTGACAAATCGCGGCATTGCTGTACCTTGGCCTGTGGCTTTGCCGGGTTTTGAGAGTTGGTTGATTTTGCTAACTGTCGGAGTTTTGGCGGCGGCGGGGCTGTGGATGTGGCGGGCGCGGGTGATGTTAGAAGAAGCTAAGCCGGGAAGACAGTTGTTTTGGGCTGTAGGTGCGATCGGGCTGAGTGCAATCTTAGCTTGGATTATCACCAAAAATCTGCCTTTTCGTTTAGATTTCCCCCGCCTGACGCCAGAATTGCAACTCGAAGGAGGATTAAAATTAACTCCTGAATTCGTAGCCTTGGTGACAGGGCTCAGCTTGTATACTGGCAGTTACATTGCAGAAATTGTCCGGGCCGGAATTCAGTCAGTATCGAGAGGCCAGTGGGAAGCCGGAAAGTCTTTAGGGCTGAAGTCGGGAACAATGATGCGGATGGTAATTTTGCCGCAAGCTTTGCGGGTGATTGTGCCGCCTTTAACCAGTCAGTATCTGAATTTAGCTAAGAATTCGAGTTTAGCGGTTGCGGTTGCTTATCCCGACGTTTATTTTGTTGTGGGGTCTCCGACGTTGAATCAGACCGGTCGGGCGATCGAAGCAATGTTAATTATCATGGTAACATACCTAACAATTAGTTTGATAGTTTCTCTGTTCATGAATTGGTACAATAAAACCGTACAAATCAAGGAGAGGTAAATAGTTGAGGTTAAATCTATTTGAATTTGAATAAAAGGATATCGCGTCAAATGGCTTACAGTGACTGTAGCTTAGACAGAGTAACTAAAACTTGTGAATTGACTATTAAGCAATAATAAATAAGTCACAACTATCTTTGGCTTGCTAGTATCAAAGTTGAGGGGAATCAAATGACACAAGAATTAATTGCTCTAAGAAAGAGCATATTGGAAGGAAGGTATACGGATGCTTTGGCAATAGTCGATGAGTTAGATGGAATGAGCAAACAGGCAATTTTGCGACAAATCCAATCTTTTTTAAATGTTTTGCTGATTCACTTGATTAAAAATCAAGTTGAACATAGATTAACTGGTTCTTGGGCTAGTTCGATTCGCAATTCACTTAGAGAAATTAAGAAGGCAAATATTAAAGATAATAAAACATCTTATTACATCAATTCTGATGAATGGGAGAATTTTATAGAGGAGGAGGTAATTGAGGATGCGATTGCAGAGGCTGCGGAGGAAGTATTGAATGGTATTTATACTCAATTTCAACTTGCAGAGATGATGGATAGAAACCTGATCATTCAAACTGCTGTGAGGTTATTGAACTTGACTTATATCCATTCCCCCAAAGATTTACCCGCAGTGTTAGCCCAGCATTTAAGTCAGTTACCAGGTGGAGAAGATTGGATAAATCGCCGAAAATAAGTAGAATTTTTTTTAGCCTTGGCGAGTGGAAATCGCCTCTATACAAACAAAACCCGCCTACGCGGGTTAATAAAATAACTGGTTGTTACTCTACGTCATAGGATTGAAAACCGCTATATGGAAACTGTCCCCATATTACCGCCCCCAGCCACCGAATCGCCTACCCCTTGGAATTGGGCGCGCAAAAATTTATTTAGTACCTGGTACAACAGCCTTCTGACAGTAGTTTGCCTAATTATCGCCTTCCAAACTATTAAAGGAATTATCGTTTGGGCAACAACAAAAGCTCAATGGCACGTGCTAGAAGCTAACTTGCCGTTATTTTTCGCGGGCAGATTTCCCCGCGAATCGTACTGGCGGCTGTGGATAGTTACGGCCATAATTGCCTTGTTGGGAGGATTAACTTGGGGAAACATTCAGCGGCAAGAACGTCTTTGGAATCCGCCTTTACTAATTATACTCGGTGCTGCGGTTGTGGGTGCGGTCATTTCGCCGATCGACCTAACCTCTCGCCTTTACCTGCTAGCAAATATTATTGTAGCGGCTGCTAGCTATGCCATCGGAAGGCAAATTCACCCAAAAATCATGGGCTGGATGCCGGCAATTTGGGTTCTTTCCTTCCCAATAGTTTTGTGGCTAATTAAAGGCGGGTTGGGTTTGACAGAAGTGTCAACAAATGATTGGGGCGGTTTAGTGCTGACGCTATTTTTAGCAGTTATTAGTATTGTGCTTTCCTTTCCTTTGGGAGTATTGCTAGCACTCGGCCGACAAAGTTCTTTGCCAGTTGTGAGACTGTTATCAACCTTATACATTGAAATTATTCGCGGTTTACCCTTAATTGGCATTTTGTTTTTAGGTCAAGTAATGCTGCAACTCTTCTTGCCGCCAGAATATCCGAAATTGGATAGAGTGATTAGAGCCATTGCTGGATTAACGTTATTTAGTGCGGCATACTTGGCAGAAAACGTGCGCGGTGGCTTGCAGGCAGTGCCCAGGGGACAAATAGAAGCAGCGAGGTCGATCGGACTCAATACACCCCTGCTTACAATTCTCATTGTACTGCCTCAAGCACTGCGAATAGTCATTCCGGCGATCGGCGGTCAATTCATCGGATTATTCATGGATACATCCCTGCTATCTCTATTCGGAATGTTAGAATTAATCGGAATATCCCGCGCAGTTTTAGCAAATCCATCCTATATCGGCAGGTACGCCGAAGTTTACATATTCGTAGGCATCATTTATTGGATATTTTGCTACTCAATGTCCCTAGCCAGCCGCAAAATAGAGCGAACATTAGGAGTAGGCCAGCGCTAAAAACTCATCAACTTTCATCAGCGTTCATCTGCGTTCATCTGCGGTTAAAAAATAAAAAACTATTATGGAAACTCAACTAACAGCCCCAGAACAAGTAATCATAGCAGAAAACGTCCACAAATGGTACGGACAATTTCACGTACTGCGAGGTGTCAGCATGACCGTAAACCGAGGTGAAGTCGTGGTCGTGATGGGGCCCTCTGGTTCGGGAAAATCGACATTTATTCGCACGTTCAACGCATTAGAAGAATACCAACAAGGTAAAATTACGATCGACGGAATCGAACTTTCCCACGACTTACGCAACATCGAGACAATTCGCCGCGAAGTAGGAATGGTGTTTCAGCAATTTAACCTGTTTCCCCACTTATCAGTCTTGCAAAACGTCATGCTAGCGCCAGTGTGGGTGCGCCGCTGGCCGAAGAAAAAAGCCGAAGAAGTGGCGATACAACTGTTAGAAAGAGTGGGGATTTTGGAACAAGCAAAAAAATATCCCGGACAGTTGTCTGGAGGACAGCAGCAGCGGGTCGCTATTGCACGTTCTCTAGCCATGCAGCCTAAAATCATGCTGTTTGATGAACCGACATCAGCATTAGACCCGGAGATGGTGCGGGAAGTGTTAGATGTAATGCGAAATTTGGCTCAAACAGGAATTACAATGGTAGTGGTGACTCACGAAGTCGGGTTTGCGCGCGAAGTTGCCGATCGCATTGTGTTGATGGATGGCGGTGTTTTGGTGGAAGAAGCCCAACCAGAAGAGTTTTTTCAGAACCCAAAGGAAGAACGCACCCGCAAGTTTTTATCTCAGATACTGTAACTGATTTTCCAGTTTAATCGGTGGGTTTGGCGACGAGCGCAGCAGTCAAAATCGACCTAATTAAGGTAAAATAAAAGAGTGTACAATCAGTCTCTATTTTGCTGAGATAGCTTGCAATGCCATCCACAAAAACTCTGCCGTTAGTTAAAGACTCGGAACGCCTAGAAAGTCGCCTCAAAGAAATTCCGGCGGTTCCTGGTGTATATTTAATGCGAGACGAGAGCGATCGCATCCTTTACATCGGCAAATCCAAAAAACTCCGAAACCGCGTCCGTTCCTACTTCCGCGAAAGCCAAAATCTTAGTCCCCGCATCGCGATGATGGTGCAGCAAGTGCGCGAAATTGAATTCATCGCCACCGACACCGAAGCAGAAGCTTTAGCGTTAGAAGCAAACCTCGTAAAACAGCACCAACCTTACTTTAATGTCCTCCTCAAAGATGATAAAAAATATCCTTATTTGTGCATAACTTGGTCTGAGGAATACCCGCGCATTTTTATCACCCGCAAACGTCGCGCAGGTAGTGCAAAAGACCGCTATTACGGCCCTTACGTCGATACAGGGGCACTGCGGAGTACGCTACATTTAATTAAGCGAATTTTCCCGCTGCGGCAACGCCCTCAACCGCTGTTTAAAGACCGTCCCTGTTTGAATTACGACATCGGGCGCTGCGTTGGCGTTTGTCAAGGGTTAACTTCGCCGGAAGAATATCGAAAAATCATCCAAAAAGTAGCGATGATTTTCCAAGGAAGAACTGAGGAATTGCTCAATATTTTGCAGCCCCAAATGGAAGAGGCAGCCGAAGATTTAAACTTTGAAACGGCGGCGCGCATTCGCGACCAAATTAAGGGTTTGCAGTCTTTGAGTGCGGGTCAAAAAGTGTCTTTGCCAGACGATACGGTTTCTAGAGATGCGATCGCACTTGCGGCCGACACCCAGCACGCTTGCGTCCAATTATTCCAAATTCGCGCCGGTCAACTGGTCGGAAGATTGGGATTTATGGCGGAAATACCTCCCCAACCCCCCCTTGCAAAGGGGGAGCAAGAGTTATCTCAACTTTCTCTTTCCTCCCCCCCAAGCCTTGGGGAGGAACCAAAACGGATAGAGGCCGGAGCGATTTTGCAGCGGGTGTTGGAAGAACACTATCAAAATGTCGAATCCGTAGAAATTCCCAGCGAAATTTCAGTGCAGTACGAATTGCCAGAAGCCGAAATATTAGCAGATTGGTTGAGCAACCGTAAGGGACGAAAAGTTACGATTTTGACGCCGCAGCGGCAAACTAAGGCAGAATTGATTGAGATGGTGGAACGGAATGCTGAGTATGAATTGGCGAGAATGCAAAGATTGAGCGATCGCAATTCTCAAGCAATGGAAGATTTAGCAGAAATTCTCGATTTGCCAGAAGTTCCTCGCCGCATTGAAGGTTACGATATTTCTCACATTCAAGGTTCTGACGCCGTAGCTTCCCGCGTCGTATTTATTGACGGTTTGCCCGCCAACCAGCACTACCGCCATTACAAAATTAAAAATCCTGAAATTAAATCGGGTCATTCTGATGATTTTGCTAGTTTAGCAGAAGTTATCGGTCGCCGATTCCGAGGATTGAAGGAAGAAGAAACAGGCAAGATGGAAGATGGATTTAGCGATTTAGAAGAATCGGCAGAAATCAGCAATTTATCCTCGGTTTCTCATACTATTTCCGACAAACCAGACTTAATCATGATAGATGGCGGCAAAGGTCAACTGTCAGCAGTTGTGGCTGTTTTGCGAGAGATGAATTTGCTAGAAGAGTTGCGCGTTGTCAGTTTAGCAAAGCAGCGAGAGGAGATATTTTTGCCGGGGGAATCTTTGCCGCTGCAAACTAATTCTGAGCAGCCTGGGGTACAATTATTGCGCCGGGTGCGGGATGAGGCGCACAGATTTGCTGTGAGTTTTCACCGCGATCGAAGAAGCGAGAGAATGAAGCGATCGCGCCTTGATGAAATTCCCGGATTGGGACACCACCGACAAAAACAATTGTTGGCACATTTTCGGTCGATCGACTACCTCCGTTTAGCGACTCCCGAACAGTTGGCAGAAGTTTCTGGGATTGGCCCGCGTCTGGCGCAGCAAATTTACGATTATTTCCATCCGTAAAGTCTTACGCAGTATGGGAGACGGAGATTTTTGGGGCTAGGGGGCGATCGGGCGGCAAGTCCCGATTCATCCCCGATTCAGCCACTGTGAGGGAGGTCTTCAAAAATTTTGCACAGACCTATTGCAATTCCCAGAGACTTGTGGTATGTTTAGTTTCTGTGCGCGGGCATAGTTTAGTGGTAAAACTTTAGCCTTCCAAGCTAACTATGCGGGTTCGATTCCCGCTGCCCGCTTGCGTCTATAAGAACCTAGAACCCTTGAGAAATCAACGGTTTGAGGTTTTTTATTGCTGATTTTTGGGGTTTGTGATGGGTCAAGTTGACTAGAAATTGAATACAAATTGAATACAATTTGCCTCGTTTGGATACAAATTGGATACAATCCTCTCCCCCACTTAGTTTAAGCCGTTCTCTTCTGCCAGCAGCCCCAAAATAGCTTCTACATCACCTGGGGGGGTGACGACCCGCCCCAAACCCATATTTAGTAAGGATTGAGCCAACTTGTGGTAAAAAAAGATAGGCAGCAGAGTTGTTACACGCTTGCCTATCCAAAAAAATAATGATACCAAGATTCTACCAGACTCATTTACAAAAACACCTGACGCCATCTCAGTTTTTGGTGATGACAATTTTGCTATCCTTGATGCAATCAGAAAAACAAGTGAGATTAGAGCGGCTCTCCCGAGTATTTCCCTGTCTAATTACAGCCGAAAGTCGGCGACGTAAATTACAAAAATTTTTAGATTTACCTCACTTAACAATCGAATTAATTTGGTTTCCATTAATTACTTATTGGTTGACCACTTATTGCCCGGTTGGTACTCGCTTATCAAGATCAATTGATCGCAGTCAATGGGGCTGTATTAATCTGTTCATGGTTAGCTTAATCTGGGAGCGAAGAGCAATTCCATTGTACTGGTCATTGTTGCCGAAATTGGGCAGCAGCAACTTCGAGGAACAAACGTAAGGATTCAGGTCTAAGATTGGGGAACAAGAGAAGGCATGAAAAAGTTACAATAATGGGCAGATATAGCCTTACGGAAAAAAGCCATTGCACTTTTACCTTGAAACCGACAAGTCTGAATCACTGATAACAAATCAGCAGTTTGTTCAAACCGAAACATCGAGCGGGAACCACCAGATACCTTACGTTTAGTCACGGCTAATCGTAGAGAACGTTCCGCTAAATTATTGTCAGGAGGAATGGATGGGTGGTCTAAAAAATACCACCATTGGTGCGCTTTCTCACGTAACGAGCGCAGTAAAAGTCCCGCAGCATGACCAACAAGACCTTGCCAAGTATTTAACAAAGCTGCCAGTCTGGTCTTAAAGTCCTTCGCCCAAGCATGATAATCGAGTTCTTCAGGGTGGGAGCGCCATTTTCGATGTTGTCGGAATGCCTCATCAATTAAATCCAAGAACGCAGACGCAACTACTGTGTTGTTACCATGGCCCAATACGGTTTACTTAAGGCTTAGGAGGCTTTAAGATTTTAAAAATAGGAGGATTAGTTTTTATTCCAGTACCTCTGTGTTTGACTTTTTTGGATTTAAACTTTGAAACAGGTTTTTTGACAACTCTTGGGTTGTTTCTCGCTCACTCTTGGCGGCAAAGTTGCATCAAGGATCTCCAAATTCAGCCAAGTTAAAAAAAAGGGATTTCCTGTGATTCTAATCGCTGAAATCTTGGAACAGCACGACGAATAACTCGTAATGTACCCGTGAAAGAAATACTTAATGGGGAAATTTCTGCACTATGCGCTGTTTGACAAATTAATGACCGCACAGCCCAATGTCCTAATAATAGGCCATAAATTTCTTGTACTACTTCTCTTGGTCTTTGAGAGCGAACATGAGTTTTTCTTTCCCCGAGATGTACTTTGAATTCATCAATTGTATTTTCCACTTCCCAACGTAGATGATATTCGGCTGCTAATAACTTTGCCGGAAATTTTTGAGAGTCCAATAAACTTGTAATTAAACGATACTTAATTTCTGCTGTTGGGTCGTTTAAGTTTTCAATCCTGTACTCAATTACTCTAATTTGGATTGGTTTAAATCCTTTTTTTCTGAATTGGCCTGGGGGATTAATAAAACTTAAGTAAGAACCATCTTCTAGTTGTGTTTCGTTGAGGAATTTAACATTTGACGGAATTCGTCCTAAATAGTTAGAACCCTTGCTGAGCGTGGCTGACACCATCGCATATGAATGCAAGCCTCTATCCCACATTAACAACATTTCTTCAGTAACTGAGCTCCATAACCTTAATGCTCTGACTCTTTCTCCCATCTTGTATGGGCATATTAAAGCATCAAATATTAAGTGTGTTCCTGCTTCTAATAAAATAACTAATCTAGCGAAAGGGAAAAGCAGCTCTTGTACCTGGACGGCTACCTGGACGGCCAAAAACTCTGGCATTTTCGTCACTGTCTGGGATGTTTAAGCAGGTTCCATCTATTGCTACAACTCTCAATCCATTCAGAAAAGCTCCCACTGTTTCAGTTGTAGCCATTGGTCGTACCAACTGATGAAATAACTGGCTCATTACAGAAAGCCCTAATCTTTTTCTGGCTTTAGTAATAGCTGCCTTGCAGGGAGTTTTCCAGAATTTACCAGTTTTCAACCAGACTTCATTAAGTCCATCAATCAGATTTTTTAGTACGTCCCGCATTGAGTCTTTTGACCATAAGCTCATTGCTATGATTAGACACACTACCAGTTGTGATAGTAGCCCACGATGCCGTTTTTCTTTGGCTTTTGCTTTGAGAATAGCTGCTTCTATTTCTGTTGATGGAATTGCTACCTCTATTGCTTTGAATACCTCGCTACTTTTGAGCTTGGGAGATTCTAATAATAATTTTTTGTACGGCACTATACTTGATTTACTTTTTGTATATCATATATAGTTTATCACTTGTTCGACCTTAAGTAAACCGTATTGAGCCTGCTGATTGACATTAACGGAGACGGGATAGCAAAGCCTGCCGATGACTTGGTGATTTTAGACTTTTTCGGTGCATCGCCGAATGTCGGAGGTGCAGGCTTAATCGAAACTATTAATAACCTCTCTGGTACAGCAATCCTCGCTGCCAATCTCACTGAGGCTACGGTAGCAGGCGGACTCAATGTAACCACAGGTACTCCCGGCAACGATAACCTCATAGGCACTGTCGGTAATGACAACATCTCAGGCTTAGAAGGCAATGACACCCTCGCTGGCTCAGATGGTGGCGACACTTTGCTTGGCGGTGCAGGAGATAACAACCTCAGTGGTGGTGGGGGGAATGACAGCCTCTTTGGTGGCGACGGCAATGACACGCTGGATGGCGGTGCCGACAACGACACCATCAAGGGCAATGCCGGTACTAACAGCCTCAGCGGGGGTGCAGGAAATGACGACATCCTTGGCGGCAGCAACAATAGCACCCTGGATGGAGGTGCGGGCGATGATATCTTGGATGGTGGCGGCCTCTTGTTAGGGGGAGATGGCAATGATATCTTCTATACCGGTGTAGGTAGTTCCAACAGCACTTTAGAAGGGGGTGGAGGTGATGATGCGCTCAATTCCTACCTCAGTAGTAATCAAGGCACTGATGTGCTGCGAGGTGGTGCAGGTAACGATTTATATAATCCATCCACCAGCAAGCCGAGTCAGATTCAGGACACCGGTGGCATCGATAATGTGCGGATAAGTTTCGGCACCGACACAAACCTTTCCCTATCTTTGTCACCAGGCACTCTGGGCTTAGGGCGGCAAGGTACCAGTCTGGTAGTTGATATCAACAAAGACGGGATAGCCAAAGCAGCAGATGACTTGGTGATTTTAGACTTTTTCGGTGCATCCCCAACCCTCGCGGGTGCGGGTTTGATCGAAACCATCGACAACCTCTCTGGTAGCGACATTCTGGCTGCTAATTTACCAGACTCACCCACCGCGCCGACACCCACCGCGCCAACACCCACCGCGCCGACACCCACCGCGCCAACACCCACCGTGCCAACACCAGTTGCACCCACCCCGCCGCCACCCACACCGATACCCACATCGGCTACGACGCCCACACCGGCTACAACACCTACACCCGTTTTCACTCCCGCACCGCCTGTGACGATCGCACTTCCGATCGCACTCACACTCACAAACGCGCCCACACCGACAGGCTCAGCGTCAGGGAATATCGGCAGCAACAGCAATGACGTGATTATTGCGATCGACGCTAACAGTCCCGTCTACGGCAACAAAGGCAACGACACTTTAATCGGCAACAGCGAAAACAACACATTCTTCGGAGGCAAAGGAGACGACGCCTTATTTGGCGACGACGGCAACGATCTTTTATTTGGCAACGACGGTAATGACACGGTGATTGGAGGCGACGGTAACGATAGCGAGTTAGGAGGAAAAGGTGACGACTTCTTGTATGGTGGCGACGGTAACGATGCCATCAGCGGCGATCTAGGCAACAATACTTTAGCCGGCGACGCTGGTAACGACAGCCTTTACGGCGGTGAAAATAACGATGCTTTGCTGGGCGGTACTGGCAACGATTTCCTCTATGCCAAAGAAGGCAACGACATTTTGAGTGGCGTTGACGGCACTGCTGCTAATTCTGGACTGGGCGAAGTCGATACCCTGATTGGCGCAGAAGGCAATGATACTTTCTTGCTGGGAGATGCCACCAAGTTCTACTACAACGATGGCAACGATACCGCCACTGGCGCAGGCGACTACGCTTTGATTGTCGGTTTCAACCCGACTGAA
This sequence comes from Microcoleus sp. BROC3, assembly GCF_036702515.1. Classification (NCBI taxonomy): domain Bacteria; kingdom Bacillati; phylum Cyanobacteriota; class Cyanophyceae; order Oscillatoriales; family Microcoleaceae; genus Microcoleus; species Microcoleus sp. BROC3. The sequence goes on along the minus strand of NZ_JAUBTQ010000014.1, from coordinate 52,237 downwards.
GATATCCTCCAACTTCAAGGTGCTCCTAGCACTTACCAGTTAGGTGCTTCTCCGACAGGGTTGCCTGCTGGTACCGCTATTTTCAAGAAGAGTGGGAGCTCGGAGGAATTGATTGCGATCGTCCAATCAGTTTCTTTCCTGGCTATTGACAGCAACTCTTTGCGCTTCGTCTAAGGGTAAAGTCTTGAGCCCCCTCGATCGGCGGTTGAAACCGCTTAAGAGTCAAACAAAGTCCCTCTCTAAGATACTAAGAAATTTAAGTTAGATTAAGTCCTGCCTTTGGTGCAGGACTTTTTTGTCGGGTGGAGGGGCGATCGGCTGTCGCCCAAAATTGATTGTCAAAATGCTATACTCAAAATCAGAAAATAGTTGTACAATGTTTTTCTAGTCATTTTTTACCGCGTCGCCTCCAAAGTCAAAGAAGGTAAAAGCAGGTAAAAAACACTAAGCGCGGGCGTAATTCAGTGGTAGAATGTCAGCTTCCCATGCTGAACGTCGTGGGTTCGAGTCCCACCGTCCGCTTTGACTGAATTTTCATATAATTATGAAAATTAATTAGTGCTATCAATTCAATCTATGGCTTATTTCTTAACCGCTGCTTTATATAAGTTCGTTGAACTACCGGATTTTGCCGACCTGAAAGCACCCCTACTCGATTGTTGCAACAACAACAACGTCAAAGGCACTATCTTGCTGGCCGAAGAAGGCATCAATGGCACTATTGCTGGCTCGTCCGAGGGCGTACACGCAGTGCTGGCATTCTTGCGTAGTGACTCGCGTTTTGCGGATCTGGTGCACAAGGAATCTTTCTCGGAAAAAGCACCTTTTTATCGATTGAAAATACGCTTGAAGCGCGAAATCGTCACGATGGGGGTACCGGACATTAATCCCCGCCTCATGGCTGGCAAATATGTTAAGCCTGATGAGTGGAATAAGCTGCTTGACGATCCCGATGTTGTCGTGGTTGATGTTCGTAACGACTTCGAGGTATCTATGGGTACTTTTGAAGGCGCTATTAATCCAAAAACAAAAAGCTTTTCCGAATTACCTGAATGGGTGCTGCGGGAAACTGCTTTACGCAATAAACCCAAGGTGGCAATGTTTTGCACGGGTGGTATTCGCTGCGAGAAATCTACTGCTTTTTTGCGTACTCAAGGTTTTGATGAAGTCTATCATCTCGAAGGCGGAATTTTAAAATATTTGGAAACGGTGCCGGAAGCAGAAAGTCGTTGGGAAGGTGAATGTTTTGTCTTTGATGAACGGGTTTCTGTTGGTCATGGGTTAAAGTCGGGTAATTATGAACTTTGTCGCGGTTGTCGTCACCCGATTAGTCAGGAAGATAAGGCTTCGGAATTATTTGTACTTGGTGTGAGTTGTCCTCATTGTCATGACTCCAAAACTGAAACCAAAAAACAAGGTTTATCTGAACGTCAACGTCAGATTCAGCTTGCTAAGCGTCGCAACCAAGTACATATAGGCGCGCGCTACGATGCGAAGGAAAAAGTAGATGGTGCGATCGACTAATATGATTATTCACTAAGCTTAAAGAAACCCCGTTTCTACGAAAAATCTTGTTTAGCGACGAGAAATATACGAAGAAACGGGGTTTCTGACCCGAAAAACCCGATCGCGCGATCGACTAATTATATCGTTTCCGGTTGCATCGGGATAATAAAATCGAGTCAACAGTTAACACTCAACCATTCAGTTTATCTACCCGCCCGTCAACAGTCAACAGTCAACAGTCAACAATAATTCCGGTGCAACCGGAATTGATATTATATGTCAGCAAAATACCCGATTTTGTATTCCTTTCGCCGCTGTCCCTATGCTATGCGCGCGCGCTTGGCCTTAATGGTTAGCAATCGGGTGTGTGAGTTGCGGGAAGTTGTTTTACGAGACAAACCACAAGAGATGTTGGAGGTATCTGCCAAAGGTACAGTACCAATATTGATTGATGTTGACGGGCGCGTACTCGATCAAAGTATCGATATTATGTTGTGGGCATTGAGACAACACGATCCTGAAAAATGGTTGATGCCACAGCAAGGTTCTGTTACAGAAATGCTGGAATTAATCGCTCTATTTGATGATAGATTTAAATATCATCTTGACCGTTATAAGTACCCCGATCGCTATCCCGGTGTTGATGCCCAAGTACATCGCTATGAAGGTTCTTTATTTCTCGACAAACTCAATGCACAGTTAAGCGCCACTAAATATTTATTTGGTAACAATGTAGCATTGGCTGATATGGCGATCGCACCTTTTGTTCGTCAATTCGCTCATACCGATCGAGCTTGGTTTAACGAACAGCCTTGGCCTCCGCTACAAGCTTGGTTAGCAGCGTTCACAGACTCTCAAATTTATAGCAGTGTGATGCAGAAATACCCGAAATGGGAATCCGGTAATGCAGGCGTTGTTTTTCCTCGATCGTAAGTAGGTATTCTTATTCGTTGCCCGCATATTTATTGAATCCCACAAGGTTAGTTACCATGCTAAACTTATTGTTTTCCGAATAGCAGATTGACTGTCATTTGATTAAAAAAGTGACGCAGGCGGAAATCGCATCTTGCTATTTTTTTTAAGGTGAAAGGATTTACTGTATTCTAGTAAGTATTGTCAGGCTAAAACTATGATTGATGTTGGTTCGTTAGTTCGATCGCCCAGAAACGATTTGGGAGTCGGAAAAGTTGTTGAGGTATCGCGTACTGATGCCGTAGTTGAATATTTTTGCTCAGTTAAAAACCGCATCCGCAAAACTGTAGCCTTGGGTTTGCTGCAAGAAGCCAGACTTCAGCGCCAAACCCGCTGCTACCTCTGGAGTACAACTCAGGAAAGATGGATTATCGGTCGAGTTTATGACTGGGATGAAGATAAATTAGAGTACGAAATTGACCTGCCCGACAGCCAAAGTTTGCAAGCTGTTGAAACCGAACTTTACGTTCGCTGCAATATCCCGATCGCCGATCCGATCGACATTTTAGCAGTCAAAGGCCAAGAAACGCCGTATTTTCACGATCGCCGATTGGCATTCGTTCAATCTGCGATCGAACAGCGCGCCGTCAGCCGTGGCATGACCGGTTTAATTTCTGCTAACATAGACCTCTACCCGCACCAAGTTGAAGTCGTCCGGCGCGTCCTAGAAGACCCAATCGTGCGCTATTTATTAGCCGACGAACCAGGACTGGGAAAAACAGTAGAAGCTGGCACAATTCTCCGCCAATTTCTGCTAGATGAACCCAACGGACGCGCGGTGGTGCTGGTTCCGAAATACTTGCTCGAACAGTGGCGGCAGGAGTTGGAAAATAAATTCTATTTGTCTCATTTTGCTGAGCGAGTGCAGCTTGTGGCTGTTAGCGACATCAATCAAATTAGCCGCAACGCCAACCTAGATTTTCTGATTGTTGATGAAGCGCATGATGTGGCTGCAATGGCACATTCGAGCGATCGCGCTCAGCAGCAGTCGTTTGAACTCTGTCAGAAACTAGCTCAGAAAAGCAAAAATGTATTGTTATTATCTGCAACGCCAGTTCTCGGCCGCGAGCAAGATTTTCTAACGATGCTGCACTTGCTAGATCCGACAACTTACCGTCTTGATGACCTGGAAAGCTTCAAAGAACAGGTGCAAAACCGTCAAGAAATCGGCCGCGCTTTGCTGGATTTCCGAGAAAAGGCCAAGCCTGCTGTTTTGCAAACTAAACTCGCTCAACTTCGCACTATTTTTGCCAAAGATGATTATTTAATCGGATTAGCAACAGAGTTAGAAAGTTGTTTGAAAACGAAAGAAACCGCTGAACAGGCTCGGCTTGTCCGAACTATTCGCACTCACGTTAGCGATACTTACCGCCTGCATCGCCGCATCCTTCGCAACCGCCGCGATGCGGTTGAAGATGTGATTTTCGATCGAGATGCTGTCCCCAAAACTGAGTACGATCTGAATGATGAACAGTGGTCGGAAATTCAAACCGTACTCGATAAATGGCGCACAGTCGCTCCCAAGTCGAGCGAATATCAGAGAATTTTTCTGCTGTTTTTCCGCGCTTCTGGTACTTGGCTGAATGTTTTAGAACGGGTTGTCAAAGCTCGTTTGCAGAAAAAAGCGACTCCAGAACTCGATCGCGAATTTGGACAAAATGACACGGCAATTTTGACAAAAACGGCGCTGTTTCCAGAAGAAAGGGAAATGCTGGAAACCTTGCTCAACACCCTGCAAAAGCCCCAGGAAGGACTAGATCGACTGAGTTTGTTACGAATCGCGATTCTCCGATTTCTCGCAGTGGCTTTGAAGGTTCCGCGCGAGTATCACAGCAATCCTCGCGATTTGCTGTCGAGAATTCAACAGCAAATTAAACGACCGATTCCGGGCGAGCGTTTCCCGAAAATTGTGATTTTTACCAGTTTTACGGCAACTTGTAAAGAGATTGCGGAAAATTTAGCTAAAATCTTTGGTAAAAATGCGATCGCCAGCCATGAGACGAGCAAATCGGCTGATGATGTGGAGGCTAGTCTCAAGCGGTTTAAGACTGAACCGCATTGTTTTATCTTAGTGTGCGATCGCTCGGCGGAAGTAGGGGTAAATCTACAAGTGACAGATTGGTTAGTTCACTTCGATTTGCCGTGGTTTCCCCATCAGTTAGAACAAAGACTCGGCAGAGTCGATCGCATTGGCAGCAAAATGGGAGTGCAATTTTGTTTGTTTGCAGGCCCGGATTTGCCAGAGAGTCCCCACGAAGCTTGGTTTCAAGTTTTAAAAGATGGGTTTGATATTTTCAACAAATCTATTGCCAGCCTTCAGTTTTATGCTGAGGAAAAACTTCTCAAACTTGAAGAAAAGTTGTTTGCTGAGGGAGGCAAGGGCTTATCCAGCGAAATTGAAGCGATTAAAACTGAAATCGAACAAGAGAAAATCAAAATTGATGAACAGTACGTTCTCGATGAAATTGATACTCTTGATGACAGTGCATCTCAGTATTTTGAATCTCTCGATAACTGCGATGCTAAGCATAAAGAAATGCAGCGGGCTACTGAAGGTTGGTTGTGTCAAGCTCTTCACTTCAAACAAATCGAACATCCGAGTATATCGGGGTTGATGCGCTATAAACCTACTCAAAAAACGTTAATTCCATCGAACGATTTGATGACCAGATTGGTTCCTTATTGCCAGCAATATGGCAGTTACAATCGCCGCATTGCTTATCAGAATGCTGATGTGGCTCTTTACCGCATTGGTGAGGGATTGATCGATGCACTTGGCTCTTATATTCGCTGGGACGATCGCGGTCAAGCTTTTGCCATGTGGCGGCATGATGAAAGTTGGGATGCTGCACCTGGGAAGGAGTGGTTCGGCTTTCAGTTTAATTATTCAATCCAGACTGATGTGCAGCCTGCCGAGCAAGTTTTGCAAGCACAAAACATCGAAAATTACAACTTGAAAGCTTTGCAGCGCCGCGCTGATGCTCTGTTTCTGCCAATTTTTGAAACTGTGTTTGTAGATGCTCGCAGCGAAGAAATGTCACTGGTGGAGGATGCGGAACTTCTGGCGATTTTGCAGCGGGCTTATAAGGGGAAAGGCGGGCCGAATCGGGATTACAATTTGTCGAAAAATCGCACGTCGCTGATTGACAGTTTTGTCGATCCGCTAGAATGGGATGATTTTTGTCAAAAGGGACGGGTGGTATCGGAGGAATTGCTGCGCGGGCGATCGGCTTTTGTGGAAATGTGCGATAGTTTCGCTGTCACTGCTGCTATCCAACTCGAAAACCGGGTGAATCAATTGCAATTGCGCTTGAATCGACTTTCTAAATCCGAACAACTTTTAGAATCGGTTTTAGCTGAGGAAATCAATACCGAAAGTTTGTTGAGTGAAGCGGTTTTAGCTGGTATTCGTCGCCCGCACATGACTCTTGAGTCTGTGGGATTTATTGTGATTTCTGGGCGTCCTCCTGTAAAGTCGGAGGATGAAGGATAATTTGTTTGGGAGGGCGATCGCTCTTTTTGGAGGCGATCGCTCTTTTTGAACCGCAGATGCAGGCGGATAAACGGGGATGAACGCAGATGGATAGATGGGGGATCAGTCTTATCTAAACTGCGGAAGTGACAGCTATTTTTAGATTATGGGACTGCAAAAATGGTAAGATAAAAGCAGTAGTAATGAGTAGCATTAATTTAGTTAAAAGCCACAGTTCGACCTGACATCAAAGTGCTTCGATCGCATGGAAATTGAACCGCACTGCCAAAATGAAGAAGTCTCCGATAAAAATTCTGCTCGTAGAGGACGATGGAGGGCTGAGTGCAACACTGGCCAAGGTGTTGGAAGCAAATCATTACGGGTTCGATCGGGCAAATGATGGACAAGCGGGCCTAGACTTGGCAGCAGCAATTGAGTATGACCTGATTTTGTTAGACGTGCAGGTTGCCAAACTAGATGGAATTAGTCTATGTCGGCAACTGCGATCGCAAGGCTACTGCAAACCGATCCTGTTAATCACGGCAAAGGATTCAGATGCGGGGGTGGTGGCTCTTTTCGATGCGGGAGCCGATGATTACATCAGCAAGCCTTTTGCTACGGAAGTATTACTGGCAAGAATCCGAACTTTATTGCGACGCAGTAAAGCACTTTCCCCAGGAGTTTCTACTCAGAATTCAGCGACTAATACATTGACTTGGGGAGATCTTTGTTTAGATTTGGATTCTGGTAGAGTGACATTTTGCGAAAAAATAATTTCACTGACAGCGACCGAATATAATCTGCTGGAATTATTACTGCGGAATCCCGATCGCATCTTTAGCCGCAGTGCCATTTTGGATCGTCTGTGGGGATTTGATGACGCGCCAACCGATCGCGCTATTATCACTCATATTAAGGATCTCAGAAAGAAATTGAAGGCCGGTGGCTTAACTGAAGAAATCATCGAAACAGTTTATGGCATGGGCTATCGACTGAAACCGTACCCCCAATCTGCGTCATCTAGTTCAAATAATCCTGGGATTCAGCGCACCCAAAAACCTCAATATCGCGGGATAGATAAGTCTGAGAGCGACAAAGTGTTAGAGCGGTTTCGGGGAGTATTCAACCAACAAATTGCTGTATTGGAACAGGCAAAAACAGCTCTATTAGCAGGAAATTTAGCAACAGAATTACAGCAAGCGGCAAAACATGAAGCTCATAAATTAGCCGGATCTCTGGGATCTTTTGGTTATCCCGAAGGCTCGAAATTGGCACGCTCAGCAGAGAATTTGCTAAGAAACGATCGCTCTTTGACTGCTGAGGAAATTACCCGCTTCTCGGAATTAGTGACAGGATTACAGAAGGAATTAGCCAAAACACCTATTAGATCAACTGCTGCACCAGTTTCTACTATTTCAAATTTTAACTATCGGGTTTTGGTAGTTGATGATGATGCTGCATTAACGGAGCGATTGAAAGTAGAATCCGAAGCTTGGGGATTGCGGATGAAAATTGCGCCGAATATTAATGATGCCCGATCGCGTCTTGCTTTGTCAATGCCCGATGTGATGTTACTAGATTTAAGCTTTGCAGAGACAGAGGAAGATGGATTGACGCTACTGCGAGAACTGACCGAGCGATCGCCTACTCTTCCTATAATCGTTTTTACCGGACGAGATAGTCTTGCCGATCGCTTGGCTGTATCGCGCTTAGGTGCTAAGCAATTTCTCCAGAAACCTGCAACCACCGAGCAAATTTTTCGAGCCATCGCCCGTGTTCTACCCAGTCCCAAAACTTCAGAAGCCAAAGTCTTAATCGTAGATGATGACCCTGTGATGCTGGTTAAATTATCAGCGTTACTGACTCCTTGGGGACTTGAGGTGACAACTCTCAAAGAACCACAGCAATTTTGGGAGGTGTTAATTAGCACTGAGCCCGATTTAGTAGTGCTGGATCTAGAAATGCCGATCGTCAGCGGCTTAGAATTGTGTCAGGTGGTGCGACAGGATATCCAATGGGAAAATTTACCGATTTTGGTGGTGACAGCCCATACCGATCCAGAATCTCTCCAACAAGCCTTTGCAGCGGGAGCCGATGATTTTATTACCAAGCCGGTACTAGGGCCTGAATTAGTCACGCGGGTACTCAGCCGAATCAAGCGCAGTCGTCCTTTACTTAAGCCTGGGAATACTTAAATAAAACTTACGCACGAGGGCTAAAAACCCGGTTTCTGCCTCAATCTAAAAAATGTAATTAAGTAAGTAGATTAATGATAGAACATACTGATGAAAATTATAGGAAATGGCAACAACAGCCACAGCAAGTCCTGGCTAAAACAGCACTTGCTCTCTCCGCATCCCTCAAACTAGAAGATATTCTCAACACTACGGTAACGGACCTCAGAAACATTCTGCAATGCGATCGCGTAATTATCTTCCAATTTGCTCCAGACTGGAGCGGAAAGGTGGTGGTAGAGTCCGTTGGTTCAGAATGGAGATCAATCTTATCCACTCAGATACAGGAGCCTTGCTTTGCTGAAAGCTATATCGAACCCTTCAAACAAGGCTTATTCACCTCTAAATCTGATACTTATACTGCCGAAATTGATACTTCTCACCGGGAATTCCTGCCCAATTTTCACGTTACAGCTAGCCTGGTTATTCCTATCCTTAAGGGAGAAGAACTTTGGGGATTATTGATTGCCCATCAGTGTACAGAACCTCGCGAATGGCAATCATCAGAAATTGAACTCATGCGACAGCTAGCAACTCAAGCTGGAATTGCCATTCAGCAAGCTGATTTATTTGAGCAAGTACAAACGGAACTGAGGGAGCGCCAACAAGTAGAAATTGCCTTACAACAACTCAATACTGAACTCGAACAACGAGTCAGAGAACGGACAGCCGAACTCACTGAAGTCAACCATAGCTTGCAACAATATATCAATCAAGTTGAAGACCTATATAATAATGCTCCCTGTGGGTATCATTCCCTAGATGCAGCAGGAACAATAATTATGATTAATGATACGGAACTGAAGTGGTTAGGCTATACCCGCGATGAAATTGTAAACCAAAAGAAATTTGTTGATTTAATGACACTTGAAAGTAAAAATATTTTTTATCAAAACTTTCCCTTATTTAAAAAACAAGGCTGGGTCGAGAATTTAGAGTGTCAGATGTTGAAGAAAAACGGAAAACCCATGTGGATCAACTTAAATGCTACAGCAATTTATGATGAAGCAGGTAACTTCATGATGAGTCGTTCTAGCGTATTTGATATCACCGAGCGCAAACGTACTGAAGAAGCCCTCCGCCAATATGAACGCATCGTATTCAATACAACAGATGGGATTGTGTTGATGGATCGCAACTATATTTATCAAATAGTCAATCAAGCTTATTTGACTTGGTGCAACAAATCTGAAAGCGAAGTTATCGGAAATTCTGTTAGAAATATCCTGGATGCTGACGTGTTCGATAACAGGATAAAACCTCGGTTAGACAGATGTTTGGCGGGAGAAAAAATTCAGTATGAAAACTGGTTTGATTCTCCCAATTTAGTCAGGCAATTTTTGAGCGTTACTTATATCCCTTTACGTGATGCAGGCGAAAATATTGTAGGGGTAATCGTTAGTCTGCGCGATCTGACTAAACTTAAACAAGCCGAACAAATGCTGGAGCTTCAGGCTGTCATTACCCGCAACATGGCGGAAGGAATTTGCTTAGTAAGAATCGACAATGGAATAATTGTCTATGCCAATCCTAAATTTGAGCAGATGTTTGGCTATGACTCTGGCGAACTCAACGGTCAGCACGTTTCGATAGTCAACTATGGCAGCGAATCGGTCAGTCCTGAAGATGTAAATCAAGCCATTCGGTCTGCCGTTTTACAAAGGGGTGAATTTACCTATGAAGTTCATAATGTCAAGAAAGATGGAACTCCATTTTGGTGTAGTGCCACTTGCTGTGTATTCAATCATTCCGACTATGGCGATGTTCTGGTGGCCGTTCAGCAAGATATCACAGTAGCGAAGCACCTCGAAGAAGTTCGACAAGAGGCGGAAGCAGCCTTACTACAAAAATCTAGAAAGGAAAATTTGCTCTGGAGGATTACTCAAGGGATTCGCCAATCTTTGGATCTGAATGCCGTCCTAAATACTGCTGTTACTGAAATCAGGCAGACATTACAAAGTGATCGCACTGCCATTTACCGATTTAATCCTGATTGGAGTGGTGATTTTGTCGTCGAGTCAGTTGGTGAGGATTGGAGAAAACTGATAGGAAGCAATCTTCAAAAAAATTGTGTAGATACCTATCTGCAAGAAACTCACGGCGGTCGATTCCGAAATAATGAAAGTTTTGTGGTTAATAATATTTACTGTTCTGAACTTCAACCCTGTCATATCGAGCTAGTGGAACAATTGCAAGCAAAAAGTTATGCAGTTTTCCCGATATTTTTGAGAGAAAAGCTCTGGGGTTTGTTAGCTATCTACCAAAATACTGCACCTCGTCAATGGAAATCCTGGGAAATAGAATTACTTGAACAGATTGCCAGCCAATTGTCGATCGCCATCCAGCAATCCAAACTCTACCGACAACTTAAGCTAGAACTGCAAGAACGTCAGCAAGCCGACGCCACCATCCGGGAAGCCGAACGACGCTGGCGATCGCTCTTGGATAACGTGCAGTTGATTGTTGTCGGGCTTGATATAGGGGGAAATGTCAATTACGTTAATCCTTTTTTCTTAAAAATTACGGGATATACTCACCCAGAAGTTTTAGGAAAAAATTGGTTTGAAACCTTCTTACCCCGTTCTATTCACGAATCGATTAAAGTTATTTTTTCGGAAGTTTTAGCCCATAACTATCATCCGTATTATCAAAATTTTATATTAACCAAATCGGGTGAGGAACGATTTATTGCCTGGAACAATACCATGCTGCAAGATTCAGAGGGAAACATCATTGGAACTATCAGCATTGGGGAAGATATTACCGAACGACAAAAGCTAGAACACATTAAAAATGAGTTCATTGGTATTGTCAGCCATGAACTTCGCACTCCTTTGGCAGGAATTCAAATGTCATTGGGACTAATAAAAAGTGGGGTTTATGATAAAAAGCCGGAAAAATCTAAACGCATGATTGAAATTGCCTTCCTCGATACCAATCGATTAGTGAATCTGGTTAATGATATTTTAGATTTGGAGCGCCTCGACTCCGGGCGGGCAATTGTCGAGAAAACCGTTTGCAAAGCTGCCGATTTGATGCAGCAAGCAGTAGATAGCATGCAGGCTCTCGCTACTCAACAGCAGATATCATTAATCGTTAACCCCACAGATGCAGAAGTCTGGGCAACAAGAGATGCGATCGTCCAAACCTTAACAAATTTGCTCAGTAATGCCATTAAATTCTCACCTGCCGATTCCACAATTCATCTGAGTGCCGAAAACCAGACAGGCTTTGTGCTGTTCCAAGTTAGCGATGGCGGGCGAGGCATTCCAGCAGATAAACTAGAACTCATTTTTGGGCGATTTCAGCAAGTTGATGCCTCCGACTCCCGCGAAAAAGGAGGCACCGGTTTAGGTTTAGCAATCTGTCGCAGTATTGTTGAGCGGCATGGCGGCAAAATCTGGGCGGAAAGTATCTTAGGTGAAGGCAGCACATTTTGCTTCACTCTACCCTTACCCACCATTGAATAACGCTTAGATTCATCTGTACCATCAATCCCAAATCCACAATCTCCAATCCAAAATCCCATGACTGACAGACAAATTCTAGTTGTTGACGATGAAGAACACCTTCGGGAACTTGTGCAGGCCTGCTTAGAAGATTTAGGCGGATGGAAAACAGTGGGGGCAGGATCGGGAGAGGAATGTTTACAAATACTGCAAATACAACAACCCAACGCCATTTTGCTGGATGTATCTATGCCGGGGATGGATGGGTTTGCCGTGTACGATCGCCTGCAGTCCGATCCGATTACCCGATCGATTCCAGTGATTCTGCTGACAGCGAAAGTTTTGCCCAGCGATCGGGCTAAATTTGCCCAGATGGCGGTAGCTGGGGTAATTGCCAAACCGATCGAACCCATCACCCTGACGGCAGAAGTAGCAGAGATTTTGGGATGGGTTGAATAACTTTCACCAGTTTTGTGAAGTTTTGTAACAATAACGGAATCTTTACCAATTCCTTACCATTGCTATTTAGTCTCCTGTTATGCAGCTAAAAGTTCTTTGCATTAGGAGGAGACTCAATGAATGCTTTTCAGGCTTTGAATGATGTAAATCAGGATCTCGCAGGTTCATTTTCCGGTTTGCCCACTGGTTGTCAGCAATCCACACCTTGCATTGATCATACAGAGGAAACACCGATCACAGGCATTAAAATTCAAGAAAAGGATGTGACACTTATCCTTAAAGTTCACATTGCTGACCTTCATCTTGTCAAATTGAATCTCCAAATCACTCCCGAAACTGTTTTAATTCAATGTCAACCTACCAAAGTGGCTGGAGTAGAAGGTGATTTCCTTCCTAGTGGATTTCAAAGTCTGATCCCGTTGCCCCACCGCGTAGATCCTGAAATCTATGTGGCTAAAATACACCAGGATGATTTAACAATTCGCTTGCTAAAGAGTTGAGAGTTGAGCATCAGAAGTTCGGATTCAACTCTCAAATACACATTTTTGAGCGATTGCTTAAAGATGTGTATTTGAGACCCAATTGGCAACCAAAAAATAAATTTATAATCAACAAAAAAAATGAACGCTTTGCAAGTAGCTAATTACGATGGCAGTCTCCTGCCCGAAAACAAGATGATAGGGAAACAAATTCTCATCGTTGATGACCAAGAACACCTCCGCGAACTGGTACAGTTGTGCCTGGAAGACCTCGCGGGATGGAATACCCTGGTGGCCGAATCAGGACAAGAATGTTTACAAATCCTACAAACAGAACGACCTAACGCTATTTTGCTGGATATATCAATGCCGGGAATGGATGGGTTTGCTGTGTACGATCGTCTCCAATCCGATCCCATTACTCGATCGATTCCAGTGATTCTGCTGACAGCAAGAGTTTTGTCAAAGGATATGGGTGAATTTGCCGAAATGGGTGTTGCTGGGGTAATTCCCAAACCATTTGAAGCCACCACCCTGCCGGGAAAAGTGGCAGAGATATTGGGATGGAATGATTGATACTCCCCGGTATGGCAGACGCAGGATTCTTAAGACTTGACAATCTTAATATCCCTATTGGTAGGCTTCCCAAACTCACCCTGGGGGCGTGACAAGCCCGCCAAAAACCCAGACAGGGCTACTATTTGACAGGCTGTTAAAAAAATAAATGAAGCGTTTGCAAGTTATTGGTATGAGTACAAAAAGACTTTTATTAATTCACAAAAATCGGGAGCATCTCACTTTTGCAGCCAAGCTAGAAATCTAAGTTTTGAGGCAGGAGGAAAGAGGAAGAAGAAAGGAGCCAGAAGAAGTGTTTTTACAAATATGAGATGCTCCCGAGAGGAATAGTGGGCAAGGGGAACAGTGGGGGAGAAATTTTGACGATGTTTGAGTTTCGTTCCTCAATTTATCGCTACAATCGAATAAACAGGATTTATCCAACAAAATCGCAGCAGGTAAAACCACCATCAATCCTAAAGGCTTTGACGTGCATAGCTGGATCGACATTAAGTTTTACCAGATTTTTCTCGATCTGTCTGAGTCAATGGTTGAGTTAGTAAAGCAAGGAAAGCAAAAAGAAGCGCGGGAAATTTTTTACACCAAAAAAGGGGCATTAATTATGAATGAGTATTAGGAATTAAATAACTACTTTGGTGAAAAAGATCCGGAAATTATTGACGCTGCAACTTCCAACGCAAAAGTCAACAACTAATCAAGGAGTAAAAAGTTAAATGTCGCAAAATATTATTCGGCTTAGTAAAGTAGTTCCGTTGGGCTTCAGCTCCATTTTTTTGTTAATGATTAGTATGGGATTTACAACTAAATTGAGCATGGATAATTTAGCAGAATCTTTTGAGTGGCAAACGCACACTTATGTAGTCAAGACAAATTTGCAAGCCCTAGAAAAAAATTTAGTGGATGTTGAAACAGGACAGCGCGGGTTTATATTCACTGGTAAGGAGGAATTTTTAGAACCTTACAAAAAGGGGACAATCGTCTTTGAGCGAACAGCAAATGAGACAAAAAAGTTAATAAAAGATAATCCAGAACAAGTTAAAAGATTAGAGCAAGTTGAAAAATTGGGTCAGCAAAAACTAGATGAATTAGCGGAAGCTATATCTCTGAAAAGAGCTGGAAAAGAACCAGAACTAAGAGCCTTGGTGATTTCAGGTAAAGGCAAGATATTTATGGATGAAATCAGGGATAAGCTGGCAGAAATGCTTAAGCTAGAAGATAATCTACTGCTTCAAAGAACAAAAATAGCAAAACAGTCGGAGCAATTAGCGACGAATGTTTCTCTAGCAGGTACGGTTGTTGTTGTAGTATGGGGTTCATTTATTGTATTATTTGTTTTTGATAAAATTATCCGACCAATCAATCAGGTAGCAAATAAGATCGCCAGTTCTTCCACAGAGATTGCGGCCACAGTTGAACAGCAAGAACGCACGGCCACACAGCAATCTAGCTCTGTAAATCAAACTACCATCACAATGGATGAGTTGGGCGCTGCTTCCCAACAATCAGCCCAGCAAGCCCAAGCTGGTGCTGAATCTGCACGGCAAGCTTTAAAGATCGCTGAAAGGGGAACACTAGCAGTGGAGCAAACCCTGGAATCGATGGCAATATTGAAAGAAAATGTCGGGGCGATCGCGGCACAAATTCTGCAATTGAGCGAACAAACCAATCAGATTGGCAATATCTCTAGTGCTGTCACAGATTTAGCCAATCAAACGAATATGCTGGCACTGAATGCCTCAGTAGAAGCGGTGCGGGCGGGCGAAAACGCCAAAGGTTTTACTGTCATAGCCACAGAAATTCGCAAACTAGCAGATCAAAGTAAGAAATCTGCCGCGAAGATTAACAACCTGGTTGCTGATATCAAGAATGCGATAAATTCCACCGTAACGGTGACAATGGAAGGAACTAAAACAGTAGAAGAAGGAACCAAAATTAGTCAAGAAACGGCAGCAGCTTTTTCGGAAGTGGCAAAGGCTGTTAACAATGTCGTATTGAACAATCAACAAATTTCTCTAACTGCCCAACAACAGGCAGTTGCCATTCAACAAGTAGTCGATGCTATGAACAGCCTCAATCTATCGGCAAAAGAAACTGCTAGTGGTATTACTCAAACCAAATTAGGCACTCAACAATTGAACGATGCAGCCCAAAATCTAAATTCAATTGTCTAAATGGCGCTCAGTTTTTTGGGCTAGCAGACTAGCAATTGATAGCATTGAGTCATCAATTGCGATCGCAGCCGTCCAAGCTTGTCAAACCTCCGGCATCCAAGTCAAAATAATCGCAGGCGAGCGCATCGCTACAGCCAAGGCGATCGGATTGCCTGGTAACACAGATCCGGACTCTGCCTGCAATTTTCCTGCTAGAAGAGCGATGCTCGGACTCTGGACATAGGTTCCCTGAAAAATCAAAAATCCGACTATAAGGGAGGTAATCCAGGCTTGCTTGATTGATTTGGTAGGTTGGAAAGTCGAAGTTGCGGCTTCGACTTTATAAGGCTTGCGACAAGCAAGTTTCTATCAGCCAGATGCGATTATTTTGGAGGTTTCTCTCGGCGAAATAGATGGATTGCTATTTCTAAAACAACTAAAAAGCCAACCAGAAACCCAAGGGATTCCGGTTATGCTGCTAACTCTCAAAGCCAAATGGCAAGATTTACAACAGAGTTGGTTCCACAAATCTCAACTTGCAGCAGCGATCGTCAATCCTCTCGATCCAGCTATGCTTGCCGTGGAGATTGCGAAGGTGTTGGGTTGGGATTTAGACTGAGTATCCTCTCTGGGAATCTGGGGATTGTTGGATACAATTTCTCTCAGTTATTGCTATTTATACGAAATATTTCGATTTGCATCACTTCCTTAAGAACCTTGTATTCTTTACCAAATCTTTACTTCTTACCTCTACATTCATAGAGTTGCTGCTTCAACCCAGCTTACAGCACTTGGCAACAAGAGACAAATACACTTTCGATAAAAAAGAGGTTTTTATGACAAGCTGTCCTTGCTGCACGAATCAACTGCTGCGTCACGTTCGCCACAGTCAAGTATACTGGTTTTGCCGTCAGTGTTGGCAAGAAATGCCTGTTTACCCTCTTAACAGCTACGGTTCATCGCTCTCTATAAATTTAGTTACAGAGTTAAGCATTAAGAAGCAACTTTCTTCAGAGGCGGTAGTTTTAAGGTTAAATTCCATCGCACAGGCGTGAGGCCCGTGCCACAAGGGAGGCGGATGAATAAAATGGATCTCGCACTTATCGGCTAAACCTCCTCAAAAATTGCGCCTCGCTGCTGTAGATTCACCTGCATCTCCTCATCCATTCCTGAATTGTTCCCGAATCTGGCTGCCTCGACATTCGCACCGCTGAAATTAGTATTTGTTAAGTTCACTTCCAGCAGATTTGCGCCGCTCAAATTGGCACCGCTAAGGTTCGCTAAAGCTAGACTTGCTTTGTGCAAATCTGCGCAGCTTAAATCAGCATTTCCTAAGAAAGCGCCACTCAAATCTGCACCGCCGAATTTGGCATTTTGCAAGTTGGCGTCGCTGAAATCGACATCGCTTAAGTTTGCACCTCGAAAATTTGTCCGATCGAGATTTGCGCTGCTAAAATCCACTGCACTTAAAGTGGTTCCGCGCAAGCTACTACCCGCGAAATCCAGTGCTGGATTGAGATTGGCAATTTTTGCCAACTCCACAAAGTTGTCGGTTTCAGCGGAGATAATGCGATCGACCATTTCCTGCAATTCCGATTCAGCTTCCGGGACAATTTCCACCTCGCGCTGTTCAACCGGAGGCAAATTGTAGGACAATAGCGCCCAACTGATAGCCGGTTGGAGTTTATTTTTTTCCAGATATACAGTCAGGATTCTTTCTAAAACCGAATGTTGATTAGGCGTGATATCGTGTGGCCACAAACCCTCCGCATCTGTTAGATAAATATCTTCTTTCGTAACTTGAAAAGCCGCTGCGATACGCAATTGTTTGGCTGTAAATTCTCCCAGCATAGCACTTTTCAGCAAACCTTTTAATACTGATTTGCCCTGTTCTAATGCAAAAATCCAAGCGGGTGTTGTATCATCGCCTATTGTGGAAATGTGACAAAACGTGCAGTCAGTTTCATTTATTTTTTCTGCATGATAGCTGTCTCGAACTCCCCGCAGATTTTCAGTTAATAAAACTTCTGAACTGCTTTGAATAAGCTGCGTTTCTTCTATTGGCGAAAGCTTGAAAGAACCGACTAACTGACGCGATGCTACGGGAATTTCGCAGTTTTCTAGATTGAGCTTTAGCGTCCCGCCTTGCAGACCAAATTTGACGCGACCACCTAGCAGGGGTTCCCAATGCTCGTTAAAATTCAAGCTCAAGTTAATGTCGAGCTGCTGGGTTTGGGCTGCAACTGATGCAACGGGAATTGCTTCTAATTGCATCCACAAGCAATCTGGATATTTGTTGTGAGACTCTAGCGATCGCATATCGGGTAGAATTGCTGGCACTACCAGCCTGTAATTGATATTTAAATTAGTTTATCATCTCTATTTTATCACAACACAGCTTTTTTTTTGACACAATTGTAAATTTTGTTTAATTTTATCCCCAACTCATTGGTCTTGCTGAATTTGGCTTTTCACCCAATTCCGAAATGCTTTTACTAATTCCAAATAGTCCATTGTTTCTGCTTGTTCCAAAAATCTGACAATCTCTAATATCGGTAAGCTGGGAAATGCTAAACTGATCTCGCCCTCAAGGTATTCTCCATTTTCTAATCTGTTGATTCTGAGTCGCGATCCATTATAAATCCCAACTTCCGGCACTCCCAGATCCGCATAAACCTGCAAGGTATTTTCCGAACGGCTGGTAATGTCAATTTCCTACTAAATCCGGCGGCGGATCTTGAGTCAGGTCGATTCTTTTTTTGCCTTTAACTGCACTAATATTCTGAATGTAAAAACATTCATCCGGTTCTGCACCGCTAAGTTCAGGACGTTTGAAAGTTGTGGAACCAAGGGGTTCAATTCTCACCTCTAATTCTTCCGCTAAGGTTTCAACAAATCGACCCATTATTGTTTTGAAACGTTCGTGTTCTGGAGAAGGTATCCTAATTTCAAGATTGCCGCGATTATATGTCAATCTAATTTGTCTATCCCCTAGTTCGAGCAGCAAAGTTTCGTAAGTTTGCCAACTGATACCCGATAGCTCGACAATTTGTTCGGGTGGGGAGAGAGTTTGAGCGGTCATAGGGCTATTTTCGTGAAGAGTTCGCAGGCGCAAGCCGGGGTGTAGCCATCGCACTTTTGCATTATATCATCGAAGGAAGCCTAGGCTGGAAATACCAAAGACAAATCTAGAGACAACTCTGGAAAACCAGGAATTACCACCGTCTGATTTGGCAAAACAACTCGTTGCAATTGATAACTATAACTCCCGTTTTGTTTCTGATAAGGTTCGCTGTGCATTTCCAGTTCATTATCAACCAAATTAAATATCCAACAATTAGAAATTCCAGGTTCAGCATAGAGAGCTAACTTAGTTGTGCGATCGTACTTCAAAGTAAAATCTGAAACCTCAATTACCAAAAAGATATCAGCCGGCTCCGGGTGAGAAGACAAATAATTGTCATCACGATTGCGCGCAATCACAACATCAGGCTCTGGCTCGCTATCATCAGACAAAATAATCGGCTCTTGTACGCGCAAGCGAGCGCGTCTTGCCAGTAAAATGACTAACTCCTCAAGTAAAAGACTGTTGCAAACAGAGTGAAGCCTACCTTTAGCAGCCATAATGATAATTTCTCCGCGAATCAATTCAACTCGCTCATCGGGGGCGAAAAATCCCAGTTCTCCCAAACGGTGATATTCTGCGATCGAGAATCGTTTAGCAGTTACGGCAGTCATAGCTTTTGTTACCCTCTACAATTACCAACCTTTCCAATTAATTCTACTCAAAAATCCCGCCCCCTGCCATCAATTCAACCTTCACGGCATCCGAAATTCCCAGACAACCAAAAAACTTCGCCTTTTTAACCACCGTATTTTTCAAATCAGCGCGGCTCAAATCAGCACCGTTTAAATTCGCACCCCTCAAATTAACACCGCTTAAATCAGCATTCTTCAAATCAGTATTTGTCAAATTTGCATCTACTAAAATAGCATTCGGTAAATAAGCACTGCTCAAATTTGCGCCG
The DNA here is from genome assembly GCF_036702515.1 of Microcoleus sp. BROC3. Taxonomy (NCBI): domain Bacteria; kingdom Bacillati; phylum Cyanobacteriota; class Cyanophyceae; order Oscillatoriales; family Microcoleaceae; genus Microcoleus; species Microcoleus sp. BROC3. The sequence continues at coordinate 32,912 of NZ_JAUBTQ010000014.1, read as the reverse complement.
GTTAAATTTGCACCGCTCAAATTCGCCCGGGGCAGCTTTGTCCGCAAATCAGCACCGCTCAAATTGGCGCTGCTGAGTTCAGCATCCCGCAAATTAGCATTGCACAAATTAGCATCAATTAAAATAGCAGCGCTCAGCAAAGCACCGCTGAGATCTGCCAAAGTCAAATCTGCCCCTCGAAGGTTGGTTTCGCGCAAATCAGCACCGTTAAAATCAGCGTAGTGCAAGTCAAAACCACTTAAATTAGCCCCAGCAAAATCCTCAATCGGATTCAAACCAACTGTTTCTGCAAGTTGTACAAAACTCTTATTTTTATCAATTAAAAACAGTTCCCGGACGATCGCCAATTGCTCCTGTCGGTACTGGTTAGCCTTCTGGTAATCGGCTAAATACTTGTAACCCAGCTTCAAATACTTGAGAGCATTGCGCTCAATGCGATCGTCCTTGCTGGCGCGCGCGATCGACAACTGCTGGTGATAACATTCGATCGCGCTAGGCAAATCTCCCTTAGCATCGTAAGCTAGCGCCAAATTGCCCAAAGTTTCGAGCTCAGAGCGCCCGTCGCCCGTGTCCCGCGCGATCGCCAAACGCTGCTGCTGGTAATCAATAGCACCAGAAAAATCCTCAAGAGCACAGCAAGCATTGCCCAAATTTCCCAAAGCATTCGCCTCACCCCGGCGATCCCCAATTTCCCGCGCTAACACCAAATGCTGCTGGTAGCAGTCGATCGCCTGAGCATAATTTCCCAGCGCTTCGTAAGCTACGCCTATATTACCCAGCGCCGCACCCGATCGCCGCTTATCGTTCCTCGATCGATACAGCGCCAGCGCTTCCTGCCAAGAATCCAGCGCCGCCTCAAATTGGCGCGCCTGATATTGCGAAATCCCCTGCTTGATTAGCTCGCTAGCTTGTTCGCTCATCATGTCAAAATTAGTTAATAACTAAAGTTGATATTAATCGACTCACAGCGGTAATTGCTAATCGGCAATCGGTAATCGGTAAGCGATATGACGCACTCCCTTTCTCCCCATCCGTATTTTCACGTCCGTGTCCACAAAAAATAGACAAAAAAAGAGAGAGCTACCTAAGTAACTCTCTCTGCCATCAGGGTGCATCTACACAACACAATATAGCACTATCGGGATGAGGGGTGAAACCCCCAAACGTGAAGATGTTGTAAAGAAATGTATATTAATTATAAAGTTACCATCCAGCCGGAAGCGCGAGACAGCGGCAGAATCGAGAAAAACCGCCCGCCGCTGTCTCCGCTACAGAACCCCCTTAACGACTGCTTAGCCTGGGCAGTTAAGCTTTGCCGCCAGCAGCTCGTTGGTCAATTTCGGATCGGCTCGGCCGCCCGTTTCCTTCATCACCTTGCCGACAAAAAAGCCCAGCAGCTTAGTTTTGCCGGCTCGGTACTGTTCGAGCTCCTTGGGATTGGCGGCCAACACTGCATCTATTGCCCGATCGATCGCCCCAGTATCGGAAATTTGAATCAAACCCTTGCTCTCAACGAACTTCTGAGGAGAACCGCCGTTTGCGAGCAACTCCGGCAAAATATCCTTAGCGATTTTGCCGCTGATCGTGCCGGCATCAATTAGCCCCAGCAGTTCGGCTAAATCCTGCGGTTGGAAAGGAATTTCTGCGATGGCGAGTTTTTCATTTTTCAGGTAAGCAGTGATATCGCCCATCACCCAATTGGCAGCTTGTTTAGCCACAGCACCGGCGGCGATCGATTTTTCAAAATACTCCGCCACGGCTTTGTCGTCAGTCAGCACCCGCGCGTCGTAGGGAGAAAGAGCGAGCTCAGTTTCGTAGCGATGGCGCTTCATTGCCGGCAATTCCGGCAGTTGAGCTTTCCAATCATGCAATTGCTCGGCCGAAACTTCGATCGGAGGCAAATCCGGTTCCGGGAAATACCGATAATCGCTCGCACCTTCCTTAACCCGCATACTGAAAGTACACTGCTTGTTTTCATCCCAAAGCCGCGTTTCTTGGACGATGGTTTCGCCATTTTCCACGGCTTGAATTTGCCGCTCGATCTCGTAATCGATCGCCCGTTCGATCGCATTAAAAGAGTTCATATTTTTTATTTCCACCTTCGTGCCGAACTCTTTTCTGCCAACGGGGCGCACCGAAATATTCACGTCGCACCGGAGCGAACCTTCCTGCATATTCCCGTCGCCAACACCGATGTAGCGCACGATCCGGCGCAATTCTTGACCGTATTCGGCAGCTTCCGCGCCCGATCGCAAATCCGGTTCCGAAACAATTTCGATTAGAGGCACACCGGCGCGGTTGTAATCCACCAGTGAATAAGTAGAACCGCTGAGCCGGTCGCTGCCGCCGTGAACCAATTTTCCGGCATCTTCCTCCATGTGCAAGCGAGTGATCCCGATTTTTTTTCTAGTAGAATTTCCCGTCTCGTCTACCAGTTCAATTTCTAGCCAACCGTTAGTAGCGATCGGCAAATCGAACTGAGAAATTTGATAATTTTTCGGCAAATCGGGATAGAAATATTGCTTGCGGTCAAACTTACTGTAAGGTGCGATTTCGCAGTTGAGAGCCAGCCCTGCTTTCACCGCATACTCCAGCACTTTTTGATTTAATACTGGCAACACTCCAGGCATTCCCATACAAATTGGGTCAATATTAGTATTTGGGGCATTGCCAAATTCTGTAGAAGAACTGGAGAAAATTTTAGTATTCGTACTCAATTGACAATGAGTTTCGAGACCGATAATGGCTTCGTACTGAGTTTGGTTTTTTATCGAAGAGGGTGGAGCAGCAGTCATAAGTGACCTAAAAGACTGAATAACTTTAGATTTTATTTTAGCTTTTTATTGTATGACTTACGCACGGGCGGTCAGAAAGCGGGTTGTTTTTATTGCGAAAATACTGCATCCCGACCTTTAACACTGGTAAAAACCCGCTTTCTTTGCTATTTATGCGTCCAGGACTATATTGACCAAACCGATTTGAGATTATTTGTAGGTAGGAGGGGTTTCATCGGTCTGAACTTAAGGCGTCAAACCCACAGTCAGACAGGGGGTTTGACGCCTTAAGCTCAGACCGATGGGGAGCGGCATACGCAATGCCCTGCTACAGATTCGCGATCGACCCACGCCGATATCCTTTCGATCGCCCCCAAACAACAACCCTGTGCAAAAATATACTTAGCGCCAGCTCCCGCCCGCACTCTTGCCCAGGATAGTTTTAAATCGATCGACCGCAATTGCCGATCTGCACGCCAAACCCTTTTACTGACAGTCTTTAATAGCACCGCCCGCCTCTAACGATCGGCTCTCTCCACAAATTAAAAGTTAAAAATGTATAATTTCACAGGAAATTACATATTTTTAATTTTTAATTTTTAATTTTTAATTTTTAATTCTAAAATTAACACTTGCGTAAGTATCAAAAATATGCCTGAAATTCCCGTTGAAAGTGCCGCACTATTTCAGAACAGCATCACTGAGCTAGAACAGGCGGAATCAGCCCTCGAACTCGCTTGGAACGAACTCGAAAAACAAACAGCAGAAACCATCGATCGCATTGCCAAATCCGGCTCAGCAAACGCACAGGAAATCAGCCATCGCTTTGCCGGGGCTAAACAAATCCGCCAGCAACTTCAAACTCAAATAAAACAAGCCAACTCGCGGCGGGAATTTCACCTAGAAAACTTGCCAATGGCAGTTATAGAGTGGGATAGAGAATTTCGGGTAGTGCGGTGGTCGCCAATGGCCGAACAAATATTTGGCTGGAGTGCAGCAGAAGCAATTGGCAAATACTGGCACCAATGGTCAATAGTTCATCAAGAAGACTTCGAGCAAGTGTGCGCAGTCACAAATCAACTGTTACACAGCAGAGAACCTCGCAACGTTTGCCGCAACCGCAACTATACCAAAGATGGCTCGGTAATTTACTGCGAATGGTACAATTCTGCACTCGTCGATGAATCGGGAACAGTAGTTTCAATTCTCTCTTGTGGCCGAGACATAACCGAACACCACCGCACTCAAGAAGAACTGCACCAGCGCGAACAGGCATTCAGCGCCCTAGCCGAAAATGCGACTGATATTATCGCCCGGTTCGATCGAGAATTGTGCCACCTTTACGTCAACCAAGCAGTCGAAGCTGTTACCGGAAAACTCCGGGGCGAATTCATCGGCAAAAGTAACAAGGAATTAGGAATGCCGGCACAGCTTTGCAACTTATGGGATGAGGCTTTTTTAAAAGTTTTCCGTACTGGTAAACAAGAAACTATAGAATTTGAATTGGCTACTCCTAACGGTATAAAATACTACCAAAGTCGAATCAGTCCCGAATTTGCGGAAGACAATTCAGTCGAAACAATTTTAGTTATTGCCCGCGATATCACAGAACTAAAACAAGTCGAATCCCAGTTGCGACAAAGCGAATCCAAATTTAGAGCCATAGTTGATTCCAACATGATCGGCATAATATTTTGGGATATTAACGGTCGCATTCTAGATGCCAACGCTCCGTTTTTAAAGACAGTAAACTATACGCGGGACGATCTGCTTTCAGGAAGAATTAACTGGCAAGAAATGACACCGCCAGAATACGTGCGTTTAGACACAGAAAAAGTAGCAGAACTTAGGGCTAGGAACACTGTTATTCCTTTTGAAAAAGAATTTATTCGCTCCGATGGTAGCCGCGTTCCGGTGCTGCTGGGCAGCGCATTGTTAGACGGAACGAAGCAGTTCGGTGTCAGTTTTGTGCTGGACTTAAGCGATCGCAAACAGGCAGAATCAGAACTGCAAAAACATCAAGAACTTTTAGAGAGCATCCTGACAACTATCCCCAACTTTCTCTACATATACGATGCAGTAGAAAACAAAAATATTTATGCAAATGAATCGGTCACAGCGATGCTCGGCTACACTGCAAAAGAATTGCAAGATTGGGGTACAGATGCTGTGGCTAACTTAGTTCATCCCGAGGATATTTTACACCTAATTACAGGTATGGAGCGGCTAACACAGAGCAGCAATCCCCATGAAACCGATGACATAGACTACAGAATTAAACACAAAAATGGGGAATGGCGCTGGGTGCACGATCGGTCTACAATCTTCAAAAGAACCCCAGACGGACAAATGAAGCAAGTTATCGGTTCCGTACTCGATATCAGCGATCGCAAACAAGCCGAAGAATCATTAAAACAGCAAAACGAAGTGCTGCAAACAATCTTCGACAACGTGCCGGTCATGCTCGGATTTTTGGGAAGCAGCGGTGAAGTGAACTGGGTAAACCGCCACTGGGAACAAGTGCTCGGCTGGAGTTTGGCAGAAATCAAAGAACTCGATATCTGGGCCGAATTTTATCCGCAGCCTGAATACCGCCAATACGTTTTGGATCAAATCCAAGCAGCAAATCACAACTGGACCGACTTCAAAACAAAAATTAGAGACGGGCGAACTATCGACACTTCTTGGGCAAATGTTCGCCTTTCCGACGGCAGGTGTATCGGCATCGGTCAAGATATCACCGAACGCAAACGAGTAGAAGCTGAACTTAAAGAACTCAACGAAACTTTAGAAGCTCAAGTCGCCCAGCGTACCGCAGAATTAGAGACTTTTTTTGACGCTTTGCCGGACTACATTTATGTTGTAGAACGCGACAATATGCGCCTGTCTTTTGTCAACCAGCCTCTTGCCGCATTTTCCGGATTCGACAGCAGGCAGCAGATGGAGGGCAAAACCATTTTTGAGTGCTATCCCAGCGAACTTGCAGAACGATTTAGCCGGGAAAATCGCCAAGTATTTGAATGCGGCAAAACTCTGCACTACCAGGAAAAATTTATGAGAGTCGGTGGCAATGCTTATTTCGACACGTTTAAAATTCCGCTGAGAAATCTCGACGGCGAGGTTTATGCTTTAATTGGCACTGCTCGCGATATTACTGAGTTGGTAGAGACCAAACAAGCCTTGTCAGAACGTACAGAGCAATTAGAAGCTGCCAATAAAGAATTAGAATCTTTTTCCTACTCAGTTTCCCACGACTTGCGCGCACCTTTGCGACACATTTCAGGTTTTGTGAATGCCTTGAAGCAGCGGTTACAATCAACAGAGGCTTTGAGCGATCGCAAAATAGTTCACTATATCGAAATAATTGAAGACAGCAGCCAAAAAATGAGCCTCTTGATTGACGGTTTGCTCGCCCTGTCGCGGGTGACTCGCACCGAGTTAATGCAAATTCCGATCGATCTGACGCGTTTGGTGCAAACTGCGATTAAATTGAGTAAATCCTCAACTGTCGCAGATCCGGCCCAAACTCCCCACAGCGTCGAATTTGCCGTCGGAAATTTGCCGACGGTAACGGGAGATCCAACCTTGCTGCAACAGGTGTTCAGCAACTTGATTAGCAACGCCGTCAAGTTCAGCCGCGGACGAACTCCGGCTACAATAGTTATTGATGGGTTACCGGATGGAACGATTTTTGTCAAAGATAACGGCGTGGGTTTTCCGATGGAATATGCCGATCGGCTGTTTGGAGCCTTTCAACGGCTGCACTCCCAGAGAGAATTTGAAGGTACGGGCATCGGTTTGGCGATCGTCCAGCGGATTATTCATCGTCACGGCGGCACGATTTGGGCAGAAAGCGTACCTAGTCAAGGAGCCACGTTTTACTTTAAACTAGGGCAAACAATCTCAAACGCCAATATAGATTCGTAAGTTAACTTTATCGTAGTTTTAAATTTTGAATTTAAAACTATTATACACTTAAAGAAGTCACAATCTGCGAGAGCATCCGAATTTTGGTTTCACAGGACTGTTCGCTCTGAGAGATCGCAGCGGAAAATCTAGGCTGTGCAAGATGCTCGGACTCCTAAAAAATGCTTTTTACAGAATTGGGATGCTCCCCAATCAGTTCGGTCAGCCCTAGGGTCCGGGTGCTAAATAAAGGTCTGGAGAGTAGAGTATATAATTAATTTTACTAAAAACAACTAAAATATTCGACTTTTAATTAACAAAATTAAATTTAAAAAATGACATTTAGCAACAACACAAACAACAAATTAAAAACTTCCGAATACCTTATGTTAGATATAATTCAAACCAACTATCTACTAAAAATGGTGGCGGAATCAACATTAAAATTGTTGATTGTCGAAGACATGGCAGAAGATATGGAATTAATAATGCTCGCCTTAGAAGCGGGGGGAGTAAAGTTTAATTGCGACACTGCCGAAACAGCAACAGAGTGCAGAAAACTACTCCAAAATTGCAAGTACGATGCTGTACTATCAGATTACCGCCTGCCCGGATTCAACGGTTTAGAAGTGTTGAAATTAATGCAGGAATTAGGGCAAGACATACCATTTATTTTAGTAACGGGAAGTTTGGGAGAAGAAGCGGCAGTTGAGTGCATCAAAGCCGGAATGACAGATTACGTATTAAAGGGGCGGCTGTTTAGGTTGCCAACCGTCTTAGAACGATCGCTCCAAGAATACAAAATGCGCCGCCAGCAGCAAGAAGCGATCGTCCAAATTCAGCGGCAAGCTCAGCGAGAAGCGATCGTCAACCGCATCCTCCAAGCTATGCGCTTCACCCTTGTACTCGACGAAGTGCTCCAAACCACCGCAGATCAACTGCACGAAGCTCTCGAAATCAGCGCCTGTGCGATCTTGCAGCCAGATGCCGAAGGCGGCATCAGAGTTCGCTACATCAGTAAAGCAGCCGACAGAGAACGGTTCGTCGGGCTAAATTGCGAATTGGCCGAGCACTACCACTCCTGCCTCGCGGCCGGGGAAACCCTGGCCCTCGACGAGTTATCGACCCTGTGCCCGTCGCTGCAAGCATCAGCAGATTTTGTAGGGTTTCGCGCCGTCGCGATCGCGCCGCTACTCTACCAGCAGTCATTTTTGGGAGGAATTGCCCTCTATCAGTGCGATCGGGCGCGCTCTTGGAGCGCCGAAGAACTGTCGCTACTCAAAGCCATAGCCGACCAGTGCGCGATCGCGATCCACCAAGCCGAACTATACCAACAAGCCCAAACCGAACTCGCAGAACGCCAGCGCGCCGAAGCAGCAGTAAGTGGCATCCAGCAGCAGCTAGCCACAATGGCAGCCAACATTCCCGGCTCAGTTTACCGCACCGTGCTTCATCCAGACGGCACAATGTCTATGCCCTACATCAGTCCGGGCGTGCGCGAAGTTACAGGGATCGCTGCCGAAGAAGTAATTTCGCGCCCGGAACTCTTGACGGAAATCATCCATCCCGATGACAAAAGCTCCTGTGACAGCAGCGTAGCAGCATCAAGAGCGAGTCTTTTGCCCTGCGATCGCCAGTACCGCATCGTTCTGAGATCTGGGGAGGTCAAGTGGGTGCAAGACAGCGCCAGATTTTCCAAGAACGAAAACGGGGACATAATTGTAGACGGAGTAGCTCTCGACATCAGCGATCGCAAAGAAGCCGAATCAGCACTCAGACAAAGCGAACAGCGATTTCGCTCGCTGATTGAAAACGCCACAGACATCACGATCATTCTCGACGCCGAAGGAATCTTCCGCTACATCAGCCCTTCCGTCAAGCGAATTTTAGGATACGCGCCCCACCAGGCGATCGGGCGCAGCGCCTTAGAAATAGTTCACCCCGACGACTGCGCCGCGATCGCCCAAACCCTCCAAAAAGCCATTGAAAACCCCAAAAGAAGCCAGTCCCCACTTGAGTACCGAGTCCGCCACCGCAACGGTTCGTGGTGTTATGTAGAAGCTGTAGCCACCAACTTGCTGCACGATCCCGCCGTCAAGGGAATCGTGATCAACTGCCACGACATCACTCAGCGCAAACTCGCCGAGGAACAACTGCTGCACGACGCTTTTCACGACGCCCTCACCGGATTGCCCAACCGAGCGCTATTTACCGATCGGCTGGAACACTCTCTGAGGCTGGCACAACGGCGCAAAGACTACTTGTTTGCAGTGCTGTTTCTCGATTTAGATAGATTTAAAGTAGTCAACGATTCCCTCGGCCACGCCATCGGGGATCAACTGCTAGTAGCGATCGCGCGGCGTCTGGAAACTTGTCAGAGGGCAGGAGATACAGTGGCCCGCCTCGGAGGAGACGAGTTCGTGCTGTTGCTCGATGACATCGACGGCGTAAATGAAGCTACCAACATTGTCAACCGTCTGCAAAAGAAAATTACCTCCCCCATCCTTCTAGACGGACACGAAGTATTTATCACCGCCAGCATCGGCATAGCTTTGAGTTCTGGCGAATACCTAGAACCGACAAACCTGCTGCGAGACGCCGACACAGCAATGTACCGCGCCAAAGAACTAGGCAGAGCCCGACACGAAGTTTTTAATAGTTCCATGCACGCCCACGCTTTGTGGCTGTTGCAGCTAGAAAACGACCTGCGGCGAGCGATCGAATCAATTAGAGAGCCCGCTAGAGAAGAAGAGTCTCCCCAATCCGCCCAATCGGCCCCATCAGGCTTGCCTCCCTTATCCGCAGCGCCCCAGTTTATCCTTCACTACCAGCCGATAGTCAGCATCGCCAACAGCACAATTACCAGTTTTGAGGCCCTAGTGCGCTGGCAGCATCCAGAACGCGGCTTAGTTTCCCCCGGCGAATTCATCACAATCGCCGAAGAAACCGGCTTGATCGTACCCCTGGGCCGGTGGGTACTCCGCACAGCTTGCCACCAAATCCGCGAGTGGCAGCAGCTATTTCCAAGCAACCCGCCCTTGAGTGTCAGCGTCAACCTTTCAGTCAAACAGTTTTCTCAGCCAGATTTAATCGAATACATCGACCAAGTTCTCGAAGAAAGTCACCTCGACGGCAGCAGTTTAAAACTAGAAATTACCGAAAGCGTACTCATAGAAAATTCCGAATCCGTAACAGCAATGCTGGTGCAGCTCAGAGCCCGAAACATACACTTGTGCATTGACGACTTCGGCACAGGCTATTCATCGCTCTCCTACCTGCACCGCTTCCCCACAAATACTTTAAAAATAGACCGCTCTTTTGTTAGCAGGATGGGAGGTGAGTTCGATTTCAGCAAAGGAGGCATTGATCCGACAGAAATTGTGCGATCGATCGTTACTTTGTCGCACAATTTAGGCATGGATGTAGTAGCCGAAGGAGTCGAAGAAGCCTCGCAACTATCTATACTCAAAGGGTTAAAATGTGAGTACGCCCAGGGATTCTTTTTTTCAAAGGCAGTAGACTCTCAAACAGCAGCAGGTCTAATCAGACAGCAAGCAGAAAATCAGAATTTGCTGACATTTAGTTTGTTAGAGAAAGGCCATTAAAAAAACACGGCACTTTGTGCGTCCCGTTTCAGCATAAAATCTTAAAATATTTTAAAGCTGTCCCTAACTGGCGTCAGTTAATAACTACGGCATCCAAATCACTATGACTATTGGCTACCTCGCCCTCGTTCTCCACGCCCACTTGCCTTTTGTCCGCCACCCCGAAAGCGACTACGTTTTAGAAGAAGAATGGCTGTTTGAGGCGATCGCGGAAACCTACATTCCCCTGCTGCAAGTCTTTGAAGGGCTGCTTCGCGACGGCATCGACTTTAAAATTACCATGAGCATGACGCCGCCCTTGGTGGCAATGCTGCGCGACCCTTTACTGCAAGACCGCTTCGACGACCACTTGGCTAAACTCGAAGAACTAGCGGATCTCGAAATCGAACACAACAGCGGAAACGGTCACCTCCGCTATTTAGCAGAACATTACGCCGCCCACTTCTCTCAAGTTCGGAACTTTTGGGAAAGGTACGATCGAGATTTAGTAAAAGCCTTCAAACAATTCCAAGACACCAACAACCTCGAAATCATCACCTGCGGCGCTACCCACGGCTATTTACCGCTGATGAAAATGTACCCCGAGGCAGTTTGGGCGCAAATTCAAGTAGCCTGCGACAACTACGAAGCAAACTTCGGCCGCCGACCAAAAGGCATTTGGCTGCCCGAATGCGCCTATTACGAAGGCTTAGAGCGGATGTTAGCCGACGCAGGCCTGCGCTACTTTCTCACAGACGGTCACGGCATCCTCTACGCCCGCCCGCGCCCCCGCTACGGCAGCTACGCCCCGATTTTCACCGAATGCGGAGTAGCCGCCTTCGGCCGGGATCACGAATCCTCACAGCAGGTGTGGTCTTCCGAAGTAGGCTATCCAGGCGCGGCCGAATACCGGGAATTCTACAAAGATTTGGGCTGGGAAGCTGACTACGATTACATTAAGCCCTACATCATGCCCAACGGCCAGCGGAAAAATACCGGGATTAAATATCACAAAATCACCGGTCGCGGATTGGGTTTAGGCGACAAACAGTTGTACGATCCTTACTGGGCACGGGAAAAAGCAGCCGAACACGCCAGCAACTTTGCTTTCAACCGGGAACGCCAAGTCGAACACCTCAACGGCATTATGCAGCGTCCGCCGATTATTGTTTCACCTTACGACGCCGAACTTTTCGGTCACTGGTGGTACGAAGGGCCTTGGTTCTTAGATTACCTGTTCCGCAAGAGTTGGTACGACCAAAATACCTACGAGATGACGCACTTAGCCGATTATTTGCGGGCAAATCCGACTCAGCAAGTGTGCCGCCCGTCTCAGTCTAGCTGGGGTTTCCGGGGTTTCCACGAATATTGGCTCAACGATACCAATGCTTGGATTTACCCGCACTTGCACAAAGCTGCGGAACGGATGATTGAGTTGGGAAGCATGGAACCTGCGGATGAATTGCAGTGGCGGGCTTTGAACCAGGCGGCGCGGGAAGTGCTGCTAGCTCAATCTTCTGACTGGGCATTTATCATGCGTACAGGGACGATGGTGCCCTATGCAGTGCGGCGGACTCGATCGCACTTAATGCGCTTTCACAAGCTGTACGATGAAGTGAAAGAAGGCAAAGTTGATTCCGGTTGGTTGGAGAAGGTTGAGGAGATTGACAATATTTTCCCTGAAATCAACTATCGCGTTTATCGATCGCTTTAAGCAAACTTCGAGCAAATCCCCACAGTTTAAAACGAGTTGCGACACAAACAAAACCCGCCGTCGCGGGTTTTTTTCATAGAATTGTCATTAGCAATCACGATTGAATCTCGGAGAGGCTGAGGCACTATATAAAACAATAATTGAGTTGGGATATTTATGAATATTTAGGCGAGCGCAAATAAAAATTTCGCGCAGATTTTGAAGTATTTTTAGAGAAACATTCTTGATCTATAACCGGATAGGATTACATTTGATCTGCCATTACTACTGTTGTAGAGTTTTTGATAATTGGTATTAAATATCCATGCGTACTGCATCCTGGTAAACTTGACTGTGATACCTGCGGATTTTCTCACCTCTGAAAGTTTGGCTGTGAAGCCGTATTTAGCGCTGCTGGGCGTGGGAGCGATTTCTGGTGTGATTTCTGCGAACTCCTTGCTCCGGGCTGTGAGGCATGGACTGAGGAGTGGCTTGCTTATAGCTTGCTTAATTTGTTGACTGCCGTTTTATTTGCCGTCATACTCCTACTAGGGTAGAACAATCACCTCAATATAGTTGGTGGCAAATGATATTTTCTAGATTTTTTTATGCTGTTTAGTTTTTTATAAACACTTTTTATCGGCTAATATCACAATTATTTTAAAAATAGTTTTTCTTAATTATATCTTTATTTTTCAGTCTAGACTCAACAGTGGGGGAGTTCTTAATTATCCACGAGCGAGGAAAGATTAAAGTTTTTTTAAGTTTGACAAAATAAAGGAAATCTTTTGTAATATAAAGAAGAAACTTGAAATTTTTCTCAAGACAAACTAATTGGATAAAAGTATCGCTAAGGTAGTAAAAATGACGGTTTGTCAGAGAAAAAGAGTGTTAAGCTCGGCTAAGCTCAGCCAAAGCAAAAGCTCAATATTTAATTAAGTTCGATCGACAACAAAGGCTAAGGTAAATTTCATGGCAAACTCAGTTTTAAATCAGCCAAACGCAGCAGCAGGAGTGCAGTGGCAGCCAAAAGATATTATCCGCAGCCTAGTGTGGAAAATTGCGATCGCAACCTGGCTGTTAATGGCTGTAGGCAGCGCCACGCGAGTCATGAATGCGGGGCTCGCTTGCCCCGACTGGCCGCTGTGCTACGGTCAATTAATACCTGCAGCGCAAATGAATTTGCAGGTATTTCTGGAATGGTTTCACCGATTGGACGCAGCAGCGATCGGCTTGAGCGCGATCGCACTTTTAGGACTATCTTTGTTTTACCGCAGCCGCCTGCCAAAATGGCTGCCTTGGGCGAGCGCCGGGGCAGTATTTTTAATCGTTTTTCAGGGCGTATTGGGCGGCTTGACAGTAACACAACTGCTGAGATTTGACATCGTTACCGCTCACTTGGGAACAGCTTTACTATTTTTTGCCGCCCTGCTAGTCATCGGTTTCATGCTGACTCCCTACGAAGCTACAGGAAATGTCGGCAAATTGGCTTGGGTAAGTTCGATCGCAGCATTGTTAGTTTACCTGCAAAGTTTGCTAGGAGCATTAGTAGGCTCTAGATGGGCGCTGCACCAATGTTTGGACTCCTCACAATTGTGCTCGGTAATGAACAGCCACATCGCCGGCATAGTACCAGCTACAGCAGCGACTTTAGGACTGGCAATCATGGCTTGGCGGCAGCCTGCACTGAGTCCAAACTTGCGAAAACTGGCTAATTGGGCGAGTGTTTGCCTAATTGCTCAATTAGTTCTGGGATTAGCAACTTTCCGCCTGCATCTTCAGGTAGAACCGCTGACAGTCGCCCACCAAGCAGTCGGTGCTGCTTTGCTGGGAACCCTGATAGCTTTTAGTGTTTTAGCTTGGCGCGATCGAGTTTTATCAGCTTGAGAGATAAGACTAAAGTAAGAGGCGGCGGGTTTATTAATCCTTGTAGCTACAGCAAATATTTCTCGTAAAACCCGCCCCTACAACCTAATGACTAATGACGAATTCGCAAATAATTACTAACAGCTTACAACCGATGCAAGAAATCCTTACCAACGACAGGCCCCGCCTCCACGAAAACTTTTCGCAAGTGGTGAAAAGTTACTATCAACTAACAAAACCCAGAATTATTTTACTGCTGCTAATCACCACCTCAGCAGGAATGTGGATGGCCGCCAAAGGAGAAGTCGAGCCGCTATTGCTGGTATCAACTATTACTGGAGGCGCTTTAGCTTCCGCGTCGGCGAATACGATTAATTGTGTCTACGACAGCGACATCGATTATATTATGGAGCGCACCCGGTGGCGGCCGATTCCTTCGGGGCGTGTCAAGAAGCGGGATGCTTTGATATTTGCGATCGCCCTAGCTACAATATCTTTTACATTGCTGACAGTTGTTGCCAACTTATTAGCCGCATTGCTAGCCATGTCCGGCATCGTTTTCTACGTCCTAATTTACACCCACTGGCTGAAGCGCCACAGCGTGCAAAACATCGTCATCGGCGGTGCAGCAGGGGCGATTCCCCCGCTAGTTGGGTGGGCTGCGGTGACGGGAGATTTGAGTTGGGGTGCGTGGCTGCTGTTTGGGATTATATTCCTGTGGACACCGCCGCATTTTTGGGCATTAGCAATGATGATTCGCGACGAATACAAGGAAGTAGGCGTCCCGATGTTACCCGTAATTGAGGGCGACGAAGAGACAGCCCGCCAAATTTGGATTTACACGCTATTGATGATTCCTGCAACTTTGCTGCTAGTTTATCCCCTGCATTTAGCGGGCGCGTTGTATGCGGGAACCGCTATTTTCCTCGGTGCTATTTTTGCCCAAAAAGCTTGGTTGCTGTTGCAGACTCCAGAGGATAAGATTGTTGCGCGATCGCTCTTTAAATACTCTATTCTGTATCTGATGCTATTGTGCGCTGGAATAGTGGTTGACAGTTTGCCTGCGACTCATAATTTTACTACTGCTGTTGTACAAAATGTGCAAACTTTGATTAGTGCAGTTGTGATGTAGTAATCCGTTAAATAGCCCTTATTAAAATAAAGCCCGCATCTTGCGGGTTTTGTTTATGGTAAAATAGCAATAGTCATTCTTCCATCTGCGTTAATCTGCGTTAATCTGCTTTAATGTGCCGTAAAAAAAAGAGTGGATGAACATGAAAGAAACCATTAAGCTAAATATAAAATCACATTCCAGCTACTTTGAGAATCTTGAATAAATATACTAAGTGTAAAATTAAAATAGGAGGAAAGTTCTGATGGCTGAGAATACCGTGAAAGTAGACATCTCATTTCAATCACTGCTGGAAGCTATTTCGTCACTGGGAATTGCTGAAAGATACAAGATATGGGAATTTTTGGAAGCTGAATTATTCCCGAATGAGGACGATTCTCCAGAAGACATTGCCGAAATTGAAGCGGCCCGTGCTGATTACAAAGCTGGAGATTACACAACTTTCGATCGATATATGGCACAACGGGCAAATAAATCGACATGACTTACACTATCCTTACCCCTAAAGCTGTACAAAAGCAGCTAGATGCCCTGCCCAATGATGTCTACGATCGTATTGCTGTCAAGATTTTGCAACTTGCCGAAAACCCGCGCCCAGATGGGGTGGTCAAGCTCAAAGGTGCTGACAATGAGTACCGTATTCGGATTGGTGATTATCGCGTTCGTTATGAAATCGGCGATGAAGAACTAATCATTCTCCTATTACAATGCAAACATCGGAAAGATGTTTACAAAGCATGATGTTTCTTCACCTATTATCTCACTCATGCTTCTTTACCAAAGTTGCTGTACAAAGCTTCAAAACGCTTGGCTTCTGCTGCTTGATTAATCAAATCAGTTTCAATTTCTGCGGTGTTGGCATGATAGTAAGTTAATGCAGCGTAGACTTCGGCGAGGGTGAGATGTTCGATACGATCGCAAATCTCTTCAGCAGTCAATCCTCGCTTGTACCAGGTTACAATCCGGCGAACGGTAACGCCTTTACCGACGATGTGAGGACATCCACCATGCAGTCCGGGAGTGCGTGTAATGAGCGTACCAATGTCAATAGATACTGCTGCGGTCATAAACTATCGAAGTTTGAATGGACTGATCTCTATTACAGCATAGCGATCGAGGAATTAGATCGCGGTGTGAATTTCGAGCGATAAATGAGGTAAGCTAGAGACAAAGGTTTCAAACAATTTTAACCAATGCCAGCATCCGTTGCTTATCTGTTTGACAGAATCACAGTGAACCCAAGACAATGTGGCGGTCGTCCCTGCATCCGGGGAATGCGGATTCGAGTCATCGATATCCTAGAGTTGCTAGCTGCGGGTGAGCAAATTTTTAAGTTTCTCGAAGAATTGCCAGACTGGGAACTTGAGGATATTAAAGCTGCGCTGTTGTATGCAGTCCGCAAACTCGACCATCCCGTTTTAGCCGCATGACAATTTGGTTGAATTCTCATCGATCGCCAGCAATTGATGTGTGGATTACTGGCTACCTTTGGTGAAATACATCAGCGATCTGCGGTATTTTTCTCTTCTATTGGGTATTGTACCGCAACTGCGATACAATTATAAGTTCGACTGCTAGATTTTCGTAAACTCGTAATCAGTTGATATATTTTGGGAATGTCTGAAAAAACTCTGCTAAGTGAAATTGTTCATTGTCCCCATGCACGAGAGTGTCAAGAAGATCTTTCTGTTGAAAATCCATGTCGTACAATTGTTGACTCTCAAAATGCAATTGGGTTAGAAAAATTTCAAGTGCCTGAACCTTGGAGTGGACAGATAGAGCAAGCACCCATTCTCTTCCTGAGTTCAAATCCATCAATTGGCTCTGATGAAGATTACCCAACTTGGGATTGGTCATGTAGCGAAGTACACGATTATTTCAATTACCGTTTTGGAGGAGGACGTAAGCACTGGATCGTTGATGGTACAAAATCCTTGCTAAAAGACGGGAAATATAGTCGCTCTACTCGATTTTGGGCAGCGGTTAGACAACGTGCGATTGAGCTACTTCAACGGAACGTTAGTCCAGGCATTGATTATGCGCTTACCGAGATAGTGCATTGTAAGTCTCGTGCCGAAACTGGTGTAGAAGAAGCACAGGAGCAATGTGTGGAAGCCTACTTGTTGAGAGTTTTAAAACTAGCAAGAGCAAAAGTGATAGTGGTACTGGGGGCACGCGCAAAGCAAGTGATTCAAAGCCAATTCAATATCTCTACAGCAAATTCAATATCCGAGTTCGTTGAGATAGGGAATCGTGAAAGATTTTTTGCTTTTCTCCCCCATCCAAATGCTCGGACCCACCGTTCTTTTGCTAAGTGTTTACAGGGTGATGAACTGGAAAAGTTACGCGCTTTTTTGCGGTAGCATCAAAATACGGCAAGAGATGCGCGCACTCGAACAACGCCAATGCACCCGACCGTCGAGATCCTGTCGGTGGCAGTCTGAGGTAATTTGCGGCGGGTGATTGGCAACGTTAGACCGCTAAATCTGAGTTGGGTAGTGGCTTGAATGTATCTATCAAATTCCAACCCAAAGGTGAATGTCATGCAAGCTAAACTTCAAGAACAACTTTCTCCTGATGCCGAAGTTATTTTGGGACGTTTGCCAGAACGAATTAAAGCTGCTCTAATTGCGCGTGCTGCGAAAATTGAATATCCGATCGCCATTTCGATCGCCAATTTTCTCGACACAGAAGCATTAGGTTTCGTAGATTGCAAACCAGGACGCGGGCAGTAAAATCGAGAAGTCCTAGGCGATGAAGTTCGAGATAAGGTGAAAGCCCGATCGCTAAAATGATGAATAGATGTTGCTGCCAAGATAACCATGACCACCATCACCCTCAACCTCTCTCCCGAACTCGAACACCAAATCCGCACTGAAGCATCTCGACAGGGCGTTGAACCCGATCGCTACATCCTCAACGCCCTGCAAGAACGCCTCCAGCCTAGACTTCCAACCACCCAACCTACAGAAGCCGACTTGCTGCAACAAATTAACATCGGCTTTAGTGCACAAACCTGGGAAGAATACCATGCCCTCATCGCCAAGCGTCATGCCGAAACCCTGACTCCCGAAGAACACAATCAACTGATCCAAATGAGCGATCGCCTTGAACAACTCAATGTTGCCCGCATTCAAGCCTTAATTCAACTCGCAACCTTTCGCAACCAACCTCTGACAGACCTCATGCAGACCCTCGGCTGCCTGCGGGTTCTTCCGTCTACGATCAGAAGTAGTTAGAGTCTAAAAAAAATTTATGCCAGTTGTAGCAGTTAAAACTTACATAGAATATCGGAATGATGCCTATTGGGTTGAAGGAACTCGGATTTCTCTTGACTCGATCGCCTATGCTTTCCAACAAGGATTATCGCCCGAAACTATTGTTCAGTCTTTCCCACTACTGACACTGGAACAGGTTTATGGTGCGATCGCCTTTTATCTAGCCAACCGCGCTGAAATCGATGCTTACCTAGCCGCCGAAGAAGCCGCATTTGATGCCATGCCTCAACCTCTACAAACCAGCGATCGAGCTTTGTACAACAAACTGATGGCAGCTAAGGCAGCAAGACAGCAGGTGCGATCTTGAATATTCGCTACCAAGCTGATGCTGACTTGAATCAGGCAATCGTCACAGGATTACTGCGACGAGAATCTACAATCGACTTTCAAACTGCCTTGGCTGCTGGGTTAGAAGGTGTTAAAGATTCCGACGTGCTGGCAATTGCAGCACAGCAAAGACGTGTTCTCGTCAGCCACGATCGAAAAACAATGCCAGCGGAATTTGCTAATTTCATTACTACCAATCAGAGTGCCGGAGTCATTATTGTTTCCCGAAAAATACCGATGGAAGTTGTCATCGAAGAACTACTCTTGATTTGGGCAGCATCTAGTGCAGAGGAATGGGTCGATCGTATTGCTAAGCTACCCCTTTGATGCACACTAAAATGGATATCGAAAGCGTTAAGCTAGAAACAGACAACAGAGAGCCAACCTACGCAAAAGGTTAATATCAATGGTTGCGATCGCCCAAAAAACCCTTTCCTTCGAGGAATTTCTCAACTGGGATGACGACTCCGGCAGGTCATTCGAGCTAGTCAATGGAGTTGCCATGCCCTTGAGTGAACCCACAGCCAAACATGAGGATGTCGTCGATGGATTATGTCGTCTCTTGGTAGATCATTGCCAATCCTTGAACCTTCCCTACGTTCCTCGACAAAGTAAACAAGTCAGATTGAACGCTGCCCCGGGCGAAATTGAATCGAGTCGTAAAGCCGACATTGTGGTGTTTGCCAAGGAAGAATGGGTCAGAATGCGTCAAAGTTCTGCCTCTGCTGCTGCCTATATTCCACCTCCCTTGGCGATCGAAGTTGTCAGTACGAATTGGCGGGATGATTACCGCATCAAATTGAATGAGTATGAAACTTTAGGAATCCTGGAGTATTGGATCGTTGATTATGCAGGGTTGGGAGGCGTTCAGTATATTGGTTCTCCAAAACAGTCTACGGTGACAATCAACCGCTTAATCGATGGTGAATATCAGGCACAGCGATATCAAGAAGAAGCCATTATTGTTTCTCCAACGTTTCCTCAGTTGGTATTAACGATCGCTCAAATCGTTGCGATGACACAAGTTTAGTGTTGGCAAATTATTAGAGTTGCAATCGTTAGTTGACGAACTGTACGAGCAATTGGCATACAATTATTTCATCAATTACGATAGCTATCCACCATCCCCTTGGTTAAAGTCAGAAATAACGGAGGTTTTGTCAATTGATGGGCGATCGCTATTATTTTAACTTGACTGAGATTCTCAGAAACCGGGTTTTTGACAAAATCTGCGGGCGGCAACGAAATATCTTCCTCAAAAACCCGGTTTCGGCACCCCCTAATTAATTCGACTGAATTTGCGAATTCAAAACCTTAGAAATTCGATCGCGCGTTTCTTCCAAATGAGCCCGCGTATAAGCATCCGCATTCCGATCCAAATTCCGAATACTTTTGCTCAAACCCTCCCGCAACTGCCGCAACTCGTACCAAGCCAAACTCCGCGCATCCTCTGGAACACTCGTTTTTCGCAGCACCATTCCCATCAAAATCGCCAAATGTTCCCGCTGCAAAGAACGCCGAAAAGTTGAAATCCGCATCTTCTTTTCCGGCTGCAAAACCTCTTTCCAAACATCTTTTTGCACAGTATCCAACACTTCCGGCAACCTCAAAGCAGTTTCCGGCGCTGATTTCAACTCCGCATCCCGCAGCCTCGCCAAGCGCACCGGCGATAGCAAAACTCGCAGCACAAACCGCTGCAGAAAAGTAATTCGATCGCCGATCGGGTAATCTAGAGGAAACACCAAAGCCGGACTTCCCCAGTGCTCCCAGCGCGAAGGTGCCAATTTGTTGAGCAATTCCGGGGCAAAACTAAACGCATCCGGCGCAAAAACGTACTTTTCCAGTGTTGCTAAAGCTTCTCGCTGCTGAGAAAGTTCGATCGGCACAAACGGCAACTTCGCATTAGTATCTCCAGGGCGAATCCGATTAAACGACTGTCCCCCCACATACAAAGTCGCATTCATCACCTGCTGAACATAATACCCGAACACCGAATCAAACATCACCCGCAGTTCGTTATAACCCTCTTCCCCAACCGGAATTCGCTTTTCCAAACGCTTCCACATTGCCCTAGCATTATCCAATTGCCATTGCGAATACCTCAGCATATTGGCGCTGAGATCGAAGGTATTTGCAGAAGGATCGAGAATGTCAACAGCATCCTCATCCGGCGCGTAAGCTAATTGGGGTTCCGCAGCGCGGCTGGCAATTTGTTGCAGCGCTGGTAAGTCGCTGTTGGGGTTTGCGCCGCCAATCACCTTGTAACCGTACTCGATCGCCCAATCGTCGTAAGGCCCTACAATCGTTGGAAAATAGTCGCCCTGCACAGTTCCGGCAGGTGCCAAATTAATCGGCACATAATCCATCACCGACGCAATCATACCTTGGGTGCGAGTTACCTGAGTATTGTTCAAATCCTCCGGTTGCAGCATCGTACTGCCGTGAAAATTGTGCCTCAAACCAAGAGTGTGACCGACTTCGTGCGCCGTCAAAGATCTGATATATTGATTAACATAATTGTCAATTGTCGGACTGCTAGGCGCTGTATTTTCCAACAGATCCATCGACATTGCCCCGAGCGCAAACTGTCGGCTCGATTCCAACCCAAAACACAGATCCGAACTCGACATCAACCGCGATAAAGGCGATCGTTTTTGCTCCTGGTATCTTTCTACCAAAGTCGGCAAATCCTCAGCAATTCCACCTCGATCGTTTTCCCCGCTGCTTTTTCCTAAATCCCCATTTTCTAGCACATTCAAATAGCGAGAATACATTCCGAACTGACAGGGATTGGTATTAGAACCGTTTCGCCCTTGAAAACTCTTAGATACCGAGCGATTTTGTTCCACCAAAGACCGATAGCCCTGTTTGATTTGCCGTACAACATTAGCATCCAACAGAATGTCAGCATCCAAAATTTCTCCGGTCAGCGGGTTAGTGCGAGACGGCCCGAGGCCGGCAAACTCAGGCTCAAAAGAACTCGACCAGCGAATAGTATTGTAGCGAACGTCACCCGGGTCCCATTTAGCATTGTCCGGCATTTGTTTGACCTGAATTGCCTCAGTAAAACCTGCCTTTTCAAAAGCTTTGTTCCACTCCAAAGCTCCCTCGCGAATTGCGTTTCGGTATTCCAGAGGCACATTATTTTCTATCCAAAAGACGATCGGCTGCACCGGAGGCGACATCGGGGCTGTCGGGATTTGCTTTTGCAGATGCCAGCGATTGATATAGCGCACAAAAGGCTCCCGCCTGCTCTTGTCAGAAAAGTCTTTATATGCTGTGAGAAAATAGCCCACTCGCTCATCCGCAAGTCTGGGGCGGTAGCCGTTATTTAGCGGCACTTCCGAGAAACTGTAGTGAATGCGAAGGTTAAAAGCCCGACTGTCAGGAATCGATGGTAAATAGTTAACTTCACTGTCATTATCGCTAGAAAAACCGTAAATAGAAGCAATTTCTACATTCAGCGGAAACGCTTTAACATCTTTAAAATAAGATTTGTCTTCATCGAGCGAGTAAGAAGCGCCCAAAATCAGCGGTAAAATCGCTTTTACTCCTGGTAAGTCGCGCTTTTCACTCATCAGCAAATCCCCTAAATCTATCAACAGAGTTTGTCGTTGCGGATGAATGCTTTTGACCGGCAAAGAATATAGAATCGAGTCGCTAAATGCCCTTGCCACCGAACCAGTTTGCGGGTCGCCCGGACTGGTGCGAAAATTAATATTTGGTATCACAAACTGCACATTATTTTGGACTCGGCGCAGTTGAAACAAGAAATCGCCCAGAGGCAATCCGCTAAAAATGCCCCCTTCCCCCAAACCCGAAGCCAGTGTCACGAAACACAGAAACTTTTTATTTAGTTGTTGCTGTGTAATTTCCAGATAAACTTTATTAGTTGCTTGATTGCGGTAAAGGGTAAATAGTCCCTCTAACTTTTGCGCGTCTTTGACAACCTGTTCAAAGGGTGCCAGAGTTGGCTGTTCGCTATTTTGTTCGTTGCTGGGCGGCCCAGATGATAAAGCAAAAGGTAAAAATAAACCTTTATACAAACTGAAACAGAAAAACACTAAAGATAATATAAAAAATATCAAAGGCAAATTTTTTCGGGGACTTTTTATCTGTTGATTTTTGCGATTTTCAGGAAATATCAATTTTTTCATTTTCAGGATCTAGCCGCAGGAAAGAATATTTTTGAGATAGCCGCGTCGCACTTGCAACGCTGCGATAGTTCCAATGAGAGCTTTTACAGGAGTGTTGGCTGTGGGATATCCAAACGAGAGATAAGCTGTCGGGGATCTAAGTTATATATTTGGGTCGGGACACCACCCCACAAGAATTTCATCAAACTGGACTGTCATAAACACTCCGCTGAGGAACCGTAAAATTATGTTAGATGCCCCTGGGTTGATACACTTTGCTGTGCGGGATGACATCGCACTCCTAAACAACGCTTTATACAAAATCGGGACGCTCCCGCAACGCTTTGCTTTGCATGAGTTGTGAGTTAAATCAGAATCGTAGATAGTCCTGAACCTGCCCCTACAAGCAGATTTAAATCATTTAACTTCTAAAATAACTCAAAACTCAAAAGTCAAAACTATTTTTTCGCCGGCCACGGAATCATGGGATCTTGAGCCAACCGCTTAGAAACTGCAACAGCACCGTAACGGTTGAGGTGGCTGGGGTCGGAAAAAGATTCCCGCGCCTGGGGCCACAATAAGCTCTTATCTAGGAAAATTAGTCCGCTTTGAGCTGCTAATTCTTGCATATATTGCCGGAATTCTTGTTCGTAACCTGTCCGCACGGGGTCTAAATAATCTTCAGTCAGAGGCATATTCACAAACACGAAATTGATGTTGCGAACCTTGGTAAATTCGATCAGATTTTTGAGTGCTAGAGCTTGTTCGCCTATCAATTTAAAATCTTGATAGTCGGAGTCGTAATAGCCAGATACTTTCGGGTGATTCTGAAAGTAAGTATCGGGATTGAAGCGTATATCGATCGGCAAAAAGCCGTTTGGTTGAAACTCGCTGGGTTCTTTACCCCCAGCAATTGGCTGGGCGTTTTCAGTTATTTGTTGGCCCAGCACTCCGGTTTGGGGACTCTCGGTTGCAACAGGGGCTGATGGATTCGCGAGCGATCGCAAAAACCCTTTGAGCCGATCGCGCTTTTTGTAAATTGCAGAACCCTGCACCAACTTTTGACTCACCAATTGCTGAACGTTAGCTTGAGTTTGTCCCAAATTGTGTACCAATTCAGTCGCAGTCGCCACCGGATTTTTTGCACTCGGATTCGATTCTTGGGCCTCTAATTGATTGGTGCGGATCAGAAAACTACCCCGGGACAATTGCCTGTAACCTTCCGAAGAAGCGATCGCACTAAAAGTCAAATCCGGCCGCCCGCTGTTGAGAGCCCTCGCCCCGTCCGCCAACACCAACAATTTCGGCAGTTGTTGCGGAGGCAAAATCCGGCGGACGATCGAATCTACAACCTGGAGAGTAGCTCCATTCACCCCAAAATTGTAAGCCTTCAGCCCCGGGTAGCCCGAAGCTGCCAAAGCGGTTTCCAAAACCGCCGGGTCGATACCCCGCAGCGCCCTCGAACTACCGACAATTAAAATATCCGGCGGTTTTTTGTGCAGGTGAATGTACTCTTGATAGCGCGCTATCTGATCGTCAAGCTGCTCGCTCCTCAAAGTTGGGAACACTGGAGGAGCAGAAACCTCAACTACAGGAACGCTAGTATTTCCCGGTTTCGTAAACCCAGAGCCGTTGAACACCTCTTCCCCGTTCGCTTCCGGCGACGGCTGCAACGGAGTTTGAGGCAAATTCGCCTCCCCAGCAGGGGGAACGGAGTTCGGGGTTTCCTTCGGAGGTGGGGCTGTAACGTCGCCCAAAGCCTTGGGGGATGAATTTTGACAATTTGGGCCGCTGCAAACTTCGGAGGCGCTAGGAGCTTGACTGACCGGCGCAGATTGCAGAAATAGACCCAGGAGCCAATCGGTATTGAAAGTCAGCAGACAGCCGGCGATCGCCCAAATCAAGGCCATTCCCGCCGCGCGATCGGCTCTCACGCCACCGGGCGCAGCAGCATTCGTTGACAAACCGTCGTTGGGAACAAACAAACCCGAAGCGACAAGCGGTTGCACTGCAGCTTGAACTAACTGCTCGCCCAGGTTGTATCCGGGGAGTCGGATTTTGAAGCGCGGCCGCCAGGAGTTGGGCACCGGAGCATCGAACACCAAATTCTCCCCCAAACCCGAAAAACTCCCCTCCTCGGCCGGCGCAAACTCCGGCATCGGTTCCTTTTCCAACACAGCCAGTGGCGAAGCAGCCGGTGCGGGTGCCGCCGCTGATTCCTCGTCAACCGCCGTTCGGAGGTCAATTGCGTAGCGCCACAGGGGCAGTTTCTGGCCGGCGCGCCGCCCGTAGACTCGCACTCCTGCCACTCCCGGAATTTGTAAGTGCCGCAAAAATTTCGCCACCGGCGGGCCTACCTTCGATTGAGAAGGGCAAGTCAGAGCTTCAGTCATGACGTGCAGCACGTCGGCTTTGTGTAGCACGACAGCCCGAATCCCTCCTGTTTCCAGCTTGCGTCTGAGATTGGGGTTGAGCAACCTGTTCAATAAAAAAGTCAGAGCCAATTGGTCGCCCTCGGCTGCCAGCGTTCTAGCGCTCGCAGCTAAGTCGGGGTGGTGGGCGGCAGGCAAGTCCACCCAGTCTATCCACACCGGCGACTCCGGCTCCGCCTGAGAGTCCTTGGCTGGTTCTACGCCGTAGATAGTAGCTGCGCGGATGCCTTGGGGCGCGAAGGAGGCTAACAATGGGGCGATCGCGTCGGTAGTTTGCTGCTTGTCGGGGTATTCTTGCCGTTTAGGTTTTTGTCCTTTTTTGGCAGTTTTGCTGCAAAACAGGTGGAGGGTTGCTTCTTTGAGGGTGGCTCGCACTTCGACTCTCGATGCTGCCAAGTGTTGGTTGAGCAGTTTGGCGATCGACTGTACGTCTCCCCACCTCGCCCATTCCTTGAGAATAGTGTCCGGCGAAGTCAAATCCACCCGCAGCAGCCAGTCTGGCTTCGCTTCGCCGCTCACTTGGCTGCCGATCACTGCTTCCCGGAAATCCTCTAGTTGCAGTTTCCGCAGCCTGCCGGCGATGGGTTCTGCCAGCAATGAGGGGTCGGGGCTGTAAGCTGACTCGCACAGCACCAGCAGCCGGCGTTCCTTGGGCTTGATATTTTCCGGCCCCTTGACCGGCAGGGTTTCCCGGCTGCTTTTGAGTTCTTTTTCGCGAATGCTTACTTTCACCGAAACTCCCATCGGCCCGAGGATTTCGCTGAGATAGCTGGCGATCGCATCTGGATAGCCCCGGCGCGCCAAAGTTTCCGGCGAAACCGTCAATGTTCCACCGCCATCGCCCTCGCCGGAGTCGGCTTCGGGGGATTGAATCAAAGCCACTGCGCCACGGTTCGCTTTCTGCTGCGGGGGAACGGTGGAACTAAAAGCTTCCCGCGTCGCAGCAGCCGAAGTGTCGATCGTCACGGGGGAAGTTTCAAAAACTTCTGGGTATTGAATCCGGGAGGCGATGGGCAGACTTTCGGCGTCAAAATCCAGTTCTTCCCGTACTTGCGGCGAATGGGCTGCTGTTTCTACCGGTTTTGGTGTCTGTTTGAGTTTGCGGTTGTCATTCTTAAATTTGCCGAAAAATCCGCCTCTTTTAGGGCTTGCTGGCGGCTCGCCGTCGGGGGAAGTCGCTGGCGGCGGCACTTCGGCAGCTTTTGGTTCCGGTTGCTGTGGCTGTTGCTGTCGCTTGGGACTGCTGCAATCGAGCCTGACTGTCCAGTCATTTTGTCGGGAACCGATTTTGCGGCCGCACAGAAACAACTGGTAAATTTTAGGTCGATCGGGCTGCAGTCGCGTTAAATCAGTTTGTTCGATCGCGTGGGTAAATCTCGCCGTCACCAATTCTTGAGACGGACACTGCGCTGCTTCGCACAAAATGTGCAGGTGATTTCCCCGCAACCGCGCTTGTACTTGAACTTCGGGAAGCCCTAAAGCTTCTTGCGCCCACTGCGACGCGGCCGATCGATTGTCTGCCAATATGCTCCCGTTCGCATTCAACATGGGACTTTAAATTTCGTCAAGGCTGCTTTCGTCTTCTACAGATAGCACATTTCGTCCGTATTTTGGCATATATTAGGCTTCACTTAGGCGAAGTCATCACTCATTGGTCGTTAGTAATTATTAGGAATCGCACCACACTACATATAGTGCGTCTGCGTCCAGGACTGTACAACGTAGTTTCCAAAGCATTTACTTTTGCAATCGGTTTTTTCGTATTTTTGCGAACAAATTAAGTTACTTTTTATACAACTGATGGGTAAATCAGTTTGGCGATCGCCAGTCCAAAGTTGTCAAAAGCCGAAAATTCCTAGTGTGACGCTTCAAATACGGAAATAAGTTAAAGCTGTGATGAAGTTTACTTCAAGATGGCGAAAACCGCTTGCGATCGATAAAAATTACTGATATTCTCAAATCTATCTGTTAACAACAGCAATAAAAAAACAACTTATTGCGATCGCATCAATTTTTTAGCCGCATCGGCAAGTTTTCACCTGTCGATATCGCAGCTTCCGTCCTCAATAAAAAAAACAAAATCCCAGCATCGTCTGGACTCGCTTTGCTTGCGATATTTTCAAGATTAACATCCTCAACTTCTGCATAATTTTAGTCACTTTCATCATCAAAAAACCTCACTTCAAATCATGTCACCAATCGAAGCATCTACCCCAAAAACAACTGCCAATATTTCTCTCATTCCCGACCTTGCAGAAGACTTGCAACTAGCAAATTCTACCAATAATTACTCTTTTCCCCCGAAAATTCTCCTAACAACTAACGAAACCTCCTCCACAAACCCAGCGTTGAACTATTACAATCAAAAAACCAAATCCTCGAAAAAAGCCCAGAAATATCTCCCCAACAAGCAGAGATAGACGCCTTCATCCTCAACAAAGATTCAACACCAACAACCAACAGCATTCCTGAAAAACCGCAAACATCTACAACTCAAACCGACGCAATCACAGGCGATACAACCAAGCCAGCAACTCGCAATAACATCTCTTTCGACTCCGGCATTTTCCAAGCAGACGAAACAGGTAAAATTGTGTTCGATTACCTATCAGATGGAGGCTGGTATCAAGGAGAACTAGGAATTATCAGCCTCAAAGGAATGCAGGAATTTGTTCCAGATTCCGAAGCATTTATCAAAGAAGTAGCCAGACGCGCTTTAAGCAACTCCTCCCTCGGTTATATCGCAATTTCCGACAGTACAGACGCAGCAAAATTCTCTAGCTTCGAGGGAGAAAACAACTTCAATATCGGAGAATACCGAGGAATTAAAACCTTCGCCATGACTCCCGGAGACGAACTTGGCATCATCGTAGTTCCCAACGGCACAATACAACAAGTATACGACAATCCAGGAATTGATGGAGACAAAAAACCCTTATTCTCAATGGCGACAGCTAATTCCAGCGATGTTTTTAAACCAGGACAAATTGCCAGTGCGGTGAATGGCTGCAGTATATTTGTTATGGAAGATATGGGGATAGGGGAAGGGAGCGATCGAGATTATAACGATATCATCTTTTCCCTCAAAGGCGCAACCCCTAAAGTCATTTCAATGGATGATGTAATTGCCAAAAACTCCGATTGGCGTACATCAGAGAAAGCTAAAGAATTGATAGCTTATGCTGCGCCAAAAACTGAGACTAAGTTAGAAGACAAAAAACCAGATACTACTTCTACAACCAATTCGGCTGAAACAAAAATCGAAAATTCCCCCGCAGTTGAAACTCAAAATCCGACTGTTTCGGAAATTCCCAATTCCGAGACGACTTCGGCT
>NZ_JAUBTQ010000014.1:0-4350 GCF_036702515.1 Microcoleus sp. BROC3 | reverse complement strand
ACCGAAAATTCCTCTGTAATTGAAGACAAAAATCCGACTGTTTCGGAAATTCCTAATTCCGAGACGACTTCGGCTGAGACAAAAACCGAAAATTCCTCTGTAATTGAAGACAAAAATCCGACTGTTTCGGAAATTCCTAATTCCGAGACGACTTCGGCTGAAACAGAAATCGAAAATTCCCCCGCAGTTGAAGACAAAAATCCGACTGTTTCGGAAATTCCCAATTCCGAGACGACTTCGACTGAAACAGAAATCGAAAATTCCCCCGCAATTGAAGACAAAAATCCGACTGTTTCGGAAATTCCCAATTCCGAGACAAATTCGACTGAAACAACAACCGAAAATTCCCCAGCGACAGAAACTCAAAACCCGACTGTTTCCGAAATTCCTAATTTCCCAACAAATCCTGTTGAGACAGAAATCGACGAAATCACAGGTGACACAATTGAAAAACCCGTCTTTATCCAACCAGAAAAACCAGAAATACCAGCAATACCCGCAGAATCCACAGACATTCTCACCGGGGAAATTGAAAACATCTCCCCAACTCTTATCGACACCCCCGAAACTGCAGACAATTTACCGCTAATTTCTCCCGATGAAATTTCCCTACTGTGGGAAACTCTCAACAGCATACTCGCCCAACAATTCCCTCTCATTCCCGAAACTGAATCGGGCCAAAATCATCAACCATCCGCATCAGAATATATAGTTACCGACACCCAAACTATTATTCCCGAAATCGCCGTCACTCAAAACCATCACTCGCAACAATCGGAAAATATCACCGCCGACAGCGACAATCAGCAGCCAACAACCATCCATGAATATGTAAACCCCGACTTCGACTCCCAAAACATCGCCATTACTCCGGAAATACCCTCGGAGGAAAACAATCAGCCAGACAGTTCACAAAATATCATCGCCGACTCCTTCACCGCAACTGCAACAGACAGCGACTCGGAAACAACCATCAACGAATACACAGTCACCGACACAGAAACCAAACCAGAAACAGCCCCCAACCTCCCCCAACAAAACCAACCATTAATCGGAATCATCGACACCGGCTTTGTCGCCAACAATCCCAACATCGACTACAGCCAAATCATCCTTGGCAAAGACTTAATCGAGGGCGACAACAATCCCCTACTGCAACCAAATCAAGAAAACCAACACGGCGACACAATTTTAGAAATTATCAGCCACTCCCACAATCAAAACGCCACCAAAAAATCGACTCCGATTTGGTTGGGACGAGCCACAGGTAGCGGCAACTGGCATCAATCCCTGATAGAATTTGTAGACGCAGCCAAAGCCTCAAAACAACCCAACGCCGTCATCAACCTCAGCTTCGACTTAACCCAAATCAATCCCGACGGCACACAAACCACACGGCACAAACTGACAGCAGAAGAAAAATCAGCACTTAAATACGCCCAAGACAACAACATCCTGATTGTAGCAGCCGCTGGCAATCAAGGGGAGCTCGCATCCGCACTCGGACAAGCCTCCACAGAATTCGACAACATCATCACAGTTGGCGCCTCCGAAAACAACCACCGCAGCGCCTATTCCAGCTACGGAGAAGGGCTAGATATCTTAGCACAAATCAGCAGTCCACAAACAGCAGAACCATCAACAACCGAAACAAAACAAGGCACATCAATAGCCGCCGCTAAAGTCACAAACACCCTCTCCCAAATGTGGGCAGCCAACCCATCACTTAGCCGCCAACAAATCAAAAACATCCTCCTAAAAACAGCCAGCGACATCGACGTACCCGGATGGGACGAAAGGACAGGATACGGCATCTTAAACCCCGAATTAGCAATTGCTACCGCCACCGAAACAATCCCCACAATCCCAGTATTGGCAGCAGCCAAACTCTTGACAAAACCCTTAATTGATGCTGATGCAAATATTGGTAACTCTCCCAATTCTACTGTATCAAAACCCTCAGAAAGAGCAACTGCAACCACAGCCCCCGGCACGCCAAAGACCACCACTAAATCGACCGGAGATTCCAACGTCGGTACCCACTCCAGCACCACAGACTTAGCGCCGTACAAAACCACTTCTACCAGCAGTTCCTACGGCACAACTACCACCAACTCTCGCATCCTTAGCAGCCTTTCAAACACCGACTCAAGTTGGGATAAAAGCAATACCAAAACCAACTACAAGGGCGAATCTTTTGACGAATCCACCAGCGATTCAACTACAAATGCTGCTACCTACACCAGCAAAAGCTTTTCTCAAAACTCAACAGAAAACAAAAATCAATGGCAGGAAAACCGCAGCCGAGTTAAATACGAAGGAACTCGGAACGACAGTAGCGAATCGGCTCAGAAATCCCGCAGTTCTTACAACTATACCACTCCCACGTACACCAGAAATGATACTTCGGAAAGTTTCCGCAACAGCAAGTCTCAATCTAACAGCCGATACGGTACGAACCTTAGCATAGCTAATGGAAACCGTCAAGATGATTGGGGCTCAAAATCTACTATCAACACTCGCACTACTAACGACAACAACATATCAACCAGCAAGAGTGCAACTCAAACGGCAGGCAATGCCAAGTGGACGAATGGCAGTAACGGTAGCAGTTCCAACAACACCCACAGTGGCGAAGAAACGACTGTCAGCACCTCTAATTCGACTAACAGCAACAGCAGCGGCTTCTCCAAAACCAACAACAACAACGACAACTCTTCTGTCACTAACTCAACCTGGGACAACACTACAATTAACGGTGTAGCAGCAAACAGCAACACCCGTGACGTTTATTCAGAAAGCAGTACCAACAATCAAAGCAGTTACGATGACGGCAAGTCAAAAAATCACAGTTATCAAGACACTTATACTGTCAATCAATCCGAGCAAACCAACAGCAGTCAGGGTTCCTCATATCGGCAGAACAATCAGCACAATAATTACTCTGTCAGGCAAGGTAATGATACGCAAACCTACAAACACGGGCCGCAAACCAGCAGCAGGATTACAGATAGCTATTCGGTAACAAAATCCGATGGTTATAGTGCCAATAGTTCGGGGAAAGTCACTTCTAAAAACAATCAGGAAAGTTATTCCGAGAACTTTGTTCAACACGATAGCGAGTATAAGATAGATGCTTATACCACAACTACTACCGGGGATGAACAGACAATAACATCAACTCGATCCAACAGCAGCAATGACGGGACTAACAACGCTTCATCCAGTAGCAGTGATACTGTTCGTACCCGCAACGGGCAAACAGTGACAGTTTATAAAGATGGGCGCAAAGATGAAACACAAACGAGCAGTTACGAGAGATGGTGGAATGACAGCAATACGGTTAAGGGTGTAACTACTTATACTTCGGGGAGTTCAACTTGGAGTTCGACTTACAGGAGGACGGAGTTTAAAGGCGGTTACAGTTGGAGTGAAACCATCAGCGGTACGGATTGGGAATCAGTAACTAAAGGGGGGACTACTACTAGCAAGCAAACCAATTGGAGTTGGACCAGAAGCGGGACTGTGTGGGATGATGGGCGCAATAATTGGAGTGAAACTTGGTCGAAGTCTAATTGGGAAAATGGGAAGTCGATACCCGGTGAATCCCAGACAGCGAGGGGGTCTTACGATCCGAAGGGTACGGGCACGCAGACGAATAATTTGCCAGAAGCTGGGGAAGCACCGCGGTTGAATAAGCCGCCGAAAGATGTTGTGGATTTGAATAAGCAGCCGAAGTACAAGCCACAGCCGAGTCAAGAGTTTTATGAGCAGCCGGCTTCATACGACAAAAAGTTTGCGGACAATTTTCCTACAGAAGATCCGTATGCTGCTGTTCCTCCACCTGCAAGCTGGCCTCCTAAAGATATAGGCTCCTATTGGCTGTCTTATACGGGAACATTGAATACAACACCGCAACAAAGACGCCAAATATTTCGAGATATCATCAACAATCCATCGATTAAAAAAGTCTACATGAATGTGCTGTCTACGCAGGGGACTACTTTTAGATACGGGGATGGTCTGGGAAATATGATTCCAGGTTTAGCTGGTCAGGATGTATTTGCCGAATTTAAAGATGAACTTGATAAATACAACAAAGCAAATCCCAATAAACCGAACAACATTGAAGTAATTGGTTGGTTTGAGGGGAGTGGGCTAGCAGCACCTTCTAGCCCGATGTATAAAGCGGCTCAAAAGGCTCGTTACAGCAGCTTACCTGGTAAGAACGCAGTGCTGAGTCATAAAGGTGATGGAGGCTTTTCCTATGTAGACTGGAGTTTAGACTAACAAGGGAAAGAAAAGGGAGCCTGTGATTGCCACAGGCTCCCTAAAGGCAGAAAATTGAGA
>NZ_JAUBTQ010000013.1:0-151094 GCF_036702515.1 Microcoleus sp. BROC3 | reverse complement strand
GTTAGCAAGGTGGGAATCATCAAGACGCCGAACCAGCCTACATAGAGGCGGTTGTCGGTGCTGGTGACCCAGTTGCAAAACTGGTCCCACAGGTTGGCGCTTTCGCGCTGCTGTAAGGTTGTTGTCATTTGTTTATGATTGCTGTATTTGGTTGTCAATGTTCGGATGATGTTTCTATTATTAACGATGTTGTTAAGGTTTGTAAAGGGGTTGAGCGACAGTTAAACTGATGACTGCGATTAGGAAAGCTGATGAGAGGGGAGAGATGGCCGTAGCTTGCGGGGCGGGACGCCGATCGCCCGCGCGCGACAAGATATGCCAGCGTGCACGCGCGGCGCACCTCAACCCTAACGAACGGGAGCTATGGGAGGTGGAGAAGGTAGAGGAACAGGAGCGAGGACAGGTGGAGAGACTGGCCTGCGAGCAGGTGGAGAAATCCTGAACTGCTGGAGTTGCTGCGGGGTGAGCGATCGCAAAATTCTCAGTCCGAGAGTGTCTCGGGAGATGCTTAAAGCGTAGGATGGCTCCAAATACGGGCCGAAATTTGATTTGTTGTTCAAATAGCTTTCCATGAAAGCTAGGCTGAGTCCGCTGAGGTAGCGGCGGGCTAAAGCCGGTTCGGGCCCGATCGCCTCTGCTGGTGGCAGAAAGAGGCTTTGAGGGGATTCCTCGATCGTTGAGAAGTGAGTCCCGTTGATCATCAATACCAGATATTTGTTGAGCGATGTCAGCCATGTGAACGGTTGAATTTGTTCGAGGAAAGCGGGGGCGACGGTATCGGCGCTGCCTGCTATTACCATGACTGGGATTTGGATTTTGCCGAGGTTTGTTTCTCCCAGAATGCTGCTGACGATCGGGTTGATGGCGATCGCAGCTTTGATGCGCGGGTCGGCGAAATTGTACTGGTTGCGATCTAGGCTGCGGGCGCGGCACTGCAACAGCAGGGAGAGATTCCAAGTTTCGTTTTCGAGCCCGCAATCTTGGTCTAGCTGTGCAAAATTAATCCCCGCCCCGGCTAATGCTAAAGCCGTATAGCCGCCGAAAGACTGGCCGATGATGCCGACTCGCTGCAAGTCGAGCTGCCCTTGGTAGGTCGGATCGGTTATGGAAAGTTTGGTTAAATAATCCAGCAGGTCTTTGATATCGAGGGGGCGGTTGACAAATTCTGCTGGTTCTGCTACCTCCTTGGCTCTGCCTGTTACTAAGTCTTGGATTTGTTGGGCGTTGCTGCCGGGGTGTTCGGGGACGGCGACGGCAAAGCCGTAGGAGGCTAGGTGTTTGGCTAAATACTGGAAGGAAATGCGATCGGAACCTAAACCGTGGGAAATTACTACTACTGGGGCCGGTTGCTGGCTGCCCTGCGGCAGATAAATGTCCATATCAAACGTGCGAGGGCGATTTGGACTCGTCAGAGTTACCGATGATTTTTTCCAAGTATAGGGGCCCGGTAGCTGGGGCTGCAGCATTTCGGCGGGCGGTATGGCGGGTGCTAAGGCTGCTTCTGCTTCGGACAACTGGACGACTCCGGCGATCGTCTGATTGGAACGGTTGATCAGGGATGTCAGCTCGTTCCCGATAGCCAAGCCGCGGCCGATGTCAATCCTGATGCCGTAAGTGGGGAATTTCCGCAGCACGTTGAGAATGGTCAGACCTTCTGGATCTGAGGCTGCTAAAATCAGAGCGGATCGGATGGCATAAAATCCCGGCTGCCGAGCTTTGGTTTGAATTACTCGGCCCAACCGTTTCAGCAGCACTTCTCCTTGAGGCGTGTAGAGGAATTGGGCGATCGTCACGTGGCTGATTTCAGCTTTCGCTTGCAGGGCGCTGCGAATCTCCGCTAGCTGTGCTTTTTTGACGTACTGAGCGAAGCCGTCCAAGTTCGAGTCTATTTTGCCTTCTTTGGCGAAGAGTGCCAGGGATTCGATCGGAACTGATTCTTCTAGCGGCCCGTAAGTTACGTAAATTCGTTCGGCACCCCAAGCCGGTGCGGCGGTGCAAACAGCCGTGAATGCAAACAATCCTAGGTATTTTGGGGCGATCGACCGCCGAGTGCGAAGGGCAGCAGTGGAGAGACTCGGAAACACACAGTTCATAACTTTCACACCTAGGACTTCTAATCATTAGTCGGTGAAACGATGTAAATTGTTTCGCCAATATTTAATGCCCGAAAATCGATCTGTTGCTTCGGATGCTTCGGAAATTAGGTTATCGTGGGAAGCATAGCCAAAAGAGCAATTTTCAGACCTGACAAGACTAGCTGAAATTTAAAATTCAACGCCGAGGGGTCAAACCTGCTGGAAGGCCCAGCGATGATTTTTTCAGCTATGCAAGATATTTTCGATCGAGTTTGCAACTACAGTCTGAGTGAGAGAATTTATCATGTTTAATGCAACTGCTATCCTGATTGACGCTTTTGTGCAAGAGCTGCAGGCCGGCTACCGCCGCACCTACGGCAAGTACAAGCCTGACTACCCTGAAATTATTGCCTGGGCGGGGACTATGGCTCTGGAAAATATCGCTAACTGCGATGCTCTGTACCACAATGTGGAACACACAATGCTCGTGGCTTTGGTGGGACAAGAGATTCTCCGGGGCAAGCATATACGCGAAGGGGGAGTGTCGCCGGAAGATTGGCTGCACTACCTGATCTCGCTGCTGTGCCACGATATCGGCTACGTCAAAGGTGTTTGCCGCCAAGACCAAGAAGCTGTGGGACTCTACGCTACGGGTATTGACGGGGGCATGGTTTCTGTGCCGGTCGGAGCCACTTCTGCCAGTTTAACTCCTTATCATGTCGATCGAGGAAAACTCGTAATTGACGAACGCTTCGGCGGCCACACATTAATTGATGCCGAACAAATCAAGCGCAATATTGAATTGACGCGCTTCCCAGTCCCTGCTAGCGAAACTCATCAAGACAGAAACAATTATTCTGGACTCGCTAGAGCCGCCGATTTGATCGGTCAGTTGAGCGACCCCAATTACCTGCGAAAAATAAGTGCCCTGTTCTACGAATTTGAGGAAGTCGGCACTAATAAAATCTTGGGCTACAAGTCTCCTGGAGATTTGCGGCAAAATTACGCCAAGTTTTATTGGAACGGAGTTTTTCCCTATATTCCAGCAGCTTTGAACTACTTGGAATTGACCCAGGGAGGCAAACAGATTATTGCCAACCTCTACGCTAACGTGTTTCAGGTTGAACACGCTGAACCGATCGCTTTCAAGACAAACGCTCAAGAATTAATCAAATCCCGCAACAATGGCAACTTGAACGCCGAAAAAAATAGTGATAATAGTCAAGATCCCATATCCGGGGACAAGAAATTTAGCGAGTTTTTTGACTTGAATTTGTGATGAGTTAACCAGCCTTATGCTGAAGCCAATCGCGCGAGCCAGAATTAGGATAAAATCTTTTTTCCTAGTTGCTGACTCGTCTTTTTTTGAGCTATAATAGAGCTAATAAATCGGTGTTTGTTAAGGAGAGTTACGTCATGGCAAACAACAACATTGAAGTCGTTTTTAGCTTTGATACAACTGGCAGTATGTACCCTTGTTTGACGCAAGTTCGTCGGAAAATTAAAGAGACG
Source organism: Microcoleus sp. BROC3 (assembly GCF_036702515.1). Classification (NCBI taxonomy): domain Bacteria; kingdom Bacillati; phylum Cyanobacteriota; class Cyanophyceae; order Oscillatoriales; family Microcoleaceae; genus Microcoleus; species Microcoleus sp. BROC3. The sequence continues at coordinate 147,507 of NZ_JAUBTQ010000013.1, read as the reverse complement.
GTAACGAGACTGCTCGATGAAATTCCTGGCATTCGCATTGGCATTATTGCTCACGGGGACTATTGCGACGCTGACAGCACTTACGTGACTAAACACCTCGATTTGTCAGGCGATGTCGGCACGATTTGCAATTTTGTTCAAAATGTAGAGCCAACTGGCGGTGGCGATGCTCCAGAATGTTATGAATTAGTCTTGCACGAAGCTCAGTCACTTTCTTGGACTCCAACTAATTCCAAAACATTGGTACTAATTGGCGACGACATCCCGCACGCACCCGCTCAAACTCCTCAAAAACTTAACTGGCGTCAGGAAGTAGATAAGTTAGCACAGATGGGAATTGCCGTTTACGGCATCCAAGCTCTCAACCGTCACCACGCCACTTTATTCTATAAAGAACTAGCCGAAAAGTCTGGCGGTTTTCACCTCAATCTTGACCAATTTTCATACATCACAGATTTCTTTTTAGCAGTTTGTTACCAACAGTCATCTAACGAACAACTACAAGCTTACGAACAAGAAGTTGTCAGTGAAGGTCGCATGAGTCGCGGCTTAAACAAGATGTTTGATACCATGCTGAAGCGGGAAGGCGTTGCTGTTTACGAATCAGCAGAATTGCGAGCCGTAAAACCGGGTAGATTTCAGATTCTAGAAGTTGACAGCGAGATTTCCATTAAAGCTTTTGTTCTGGAGAATGGTTTGACTTTTAAAACCGGGCGCGGGTTTTATGAATTTACTAAAACAGAAACTATCCAAGGTAAAAAAGAAATTGTGCTGATGGATCGTTCCACAGGGGATTTGTTTGAAGGAGAAGCAGCCCGAGAAATGTTGGGTTTGCCAATGGGCGAGACAGTTCGCATCAAACCGAGCAATCTAGAAAAGTATGCGGTTTTTGTGCAAAGTACCTCGGCAAATCGCAAGCTGATGGGGGGAACTCGTTTCCTTTATGAAGTTGAAGATTGGGATCGTTAATCAATCTTAAATGTCCAAACAACAACCGCAGATCGATGCAGATCGGGGTAAAATCTCTATTCTCTGTGTTTGTGTTATGGTCTGCGGTTAAAAAATATACACTTTCAAATTAATATGCAACCCGAAATCCAGCAGCAAATTCAACAGTTGAGGCAGCAGCTACAGCAAGCTAGCTATGCTTATTATGTTCTCGATGCGCCGATTATGCCAGATGAAGTGTACGATCGACTTTATCGCCAGTTGCAAGACTTAGAATCAGATTATCCGGAATTAATTACTGCCGAAAGCCCGACTCAGCGGGTCGGAGAACAGCCTGCTACTCAATTTTTTAGCGTCAAGCACAATATTCCTCTCTACAGTTTGGAAAATGCTTTTAATTTTGAGGAATTTGCTAAATGGCAGGAACGCTGGCAAAGAGTAGCACCTCCCGTAACCCCCGGTCCAGAGGGAAATTCACCCCCCCTAACCCCCCCTTATCAAGGGGGGGGACAAGAGGGAAATGTACCCCCCCTAACCCCCGGTCAAGAAGGAAATTCACCCCCCCTAACCCCCCCTTATCAAGGGGGGGGACAAGAGGGAATAACATCTTCAATTAGCAATCAGGAAAACAGGGAAACTACTCCCCCCCTTAGCAAGGGGGGGTTGGGGGGGGTTTCCTATGTTTGCGAGTTAAAAATTGACGGTTCTGCTTTAGCGTTAACCTATGAAAATGGGGTTTTAGTTCGCGGTGCGACCCGGGGAGACGGCATTGCCGGAGAGGAAATTACTCAAAATGTCAAAACTATTCGCTCGATTCCTTTAAAGCTCAATTTAGATAATCCGCCGCCTGTTGTGGAAGTGCGGGGAGAGGCTTTTTTGTCTTTAGCTGTGTTTGAAGAAATTAATCGGGAACGGGAAAAAGCAGGGGAACAATTGTTTGCTAATCCTCGCAATGCTGCGGCGGGTACGCTGCGGCAGTTGGATTCTAAAATTGTGGATAAGCGCAAATTGGATTTCTTTGCTTATACTCTGCATTTAGATCAGGGTAACGAGGGTAACACGCAGTGGGATTCGTTGGAATTGTTGCGACGAATGGGGTTTAAGGTGAATCCCTATCGCAAAATTTGCTATTCTTTGGATGAGGTTCGGGAGTATTACGAATATTGGGATACTGAACGACGGAATTTGCCTTACATGACGGATGGGGTTGTTGTTAAGATTAATTCGGTTTTGCTACAAAAACAATTGGGTTTTACTCAGAGGTTTCCGCGTTGGGCGATCGCCCTGAAGTATCCCGCGGCCGAAGTCCCTACAATAGTAGAAGCTGTCACCGTGCAAGTAGGGAGAACCGGGGCTCTGACTCCTGTAGCGGAACTCAAACCGGTGCAGTTGGCGGGGACGACGGTTTCGCGGGCTTCTCTCCATAATAGCGATCGACTTTCCGATCTCAACCTGCACATTGGCGATACTGTGATTGTCAGAAAAGCTGGGGAAATTATACCAGAAGTTGTGCGAGTTTTGCCGGAACTTCGTCCCCAAAATGCTAAACTTTTCCAAATGCCTAGTTGCTGTCCCGAATGCGAACAGCCTGTGGTTCGGGAAAAGGGGGAGGCCGTTACTCGCTGCATAAATACATCTTGTCCAGCAATTTTGAGGGGTTCGCTTATTCATTTTTGCAGCCGGGATGCTCTGGATATTAACGGTGTTGGCGAAAAGTTGGTGCAGCAGATGGTTGATAGCAATTTGGTGCATTCTGCGGCGGATTTGTACGATTTGACTGCGGAAAGATTGATGAGTTTGGAACGCATGGGTAAGAAGTTAGCAGAAAAGTTGGTAAGTGCGATCGCCCAATCGAAAAATCAACCTTATGCGCGCGTACTTTACGGCTTGGGCATCCGCCACGTCGGCAGCGTGAATGCTCAATTGCTAACAGAAAGGTTTGCAAATGTGGAAGAGTTAGCAGGGGTATCGGCGGCATCGATTGAGGGCGTTTACGGCATCGGGCCGGAAATTGCTCAAGCTGTTTATCAGTGGTTTCGAGTGCCAGCAAATCAAAGTTTAATTGCACGGTTGAAAACTGCGGGCTTGCAATTTCAGTCAGAAGTGAAAAATCCCAATTTAGCCCGTACAAATTTACAACTTGCAGGCAAAAGCTTTGTGCTTACCGGAACTTTGCCCACTTTGAAACGAGATGAAGCTAAAGATTTGATTCAAAAAGCAGGAGGTAAAGTCACAAGTTCTGTGAGTGCTAAAACTGATTATGTGGTTGTGGGAGAAGATGCTGGTTCTAAGTTGGAAAAGGCTCAATCTTTGGGAATAGAACTACTTTCGGAATCAGAGTTACTCGAACTGCTATCGGAACCATAAATGATTGGGGAAATTCAATATATTTCTCTTTCCTCTTTCTCTGCGCCCTCTGCGCTCTCTGCGGTTCCCAAAAAAAGCGCTGATTCATTTCAGCCGTTTTCAAAGAAAATGCCTAACAATTCTATTGCCCTAGGTGCAAAATAGCCGAGCGCGAATTGGGCAATACCTCAAAAGGCATAGAAATTGCGATCACACTTGGTGAATATACATACTTCCCCGGCGGTGCTGCCCGAATCAGTTGTCGGTACAGGCTAGTTTTGCTAAAATTTGATAAAGTTTGCAATAGCTATGGCAACTGCGAGCTTAGCCAAATCCCAGCAATCATAGGAGATACATTATGTCTGAAATTCCAGCAGAACAAACACAAACAAACTTGACAACTCCAGAAATAACTACCGAAAGCTCAATTTCTGGAGTGGAAAACGTAAAAAATAGTTTGGGAAACGTCCTAAATAGTTGGAAATTGAAAGTAGGATTAGGAGTTGCTGTACTGTTTGCAGTGTCGCTATTTGCTTTCTACTGGCAGCATATGATTGCAGTCGTAGGTATGAAGAGTTGGTCGGCGCGATCGGGAGCTAACCCGATCGAATGTATGGTAAGAGATACTAATAACGACGAGTATGTCAGTTGCAGCGCCCTCCTCGACCAGCAGATTGTCCCTCTTGAGTGCAGTTCGAGTTTGTTCAATATCGGCTGTCGAGTCAATTACGGAACTGCGGCCCCAAATCCGAGACAGACCAACCCTAGATAGAGCATCTCCGGGTTAGAGATGATTGTTGAACGAACAGATTTGCTACTTAAAATATGGGACTTACAAAAAAACTCTCACCGTGAAAATCCTCCAGCAATAAAGAGCGGAAAACTCGGGTTTTTCTTGTTTTAAATTAGCAGGTAAGTTGACTTGCCTGCTATTGCCATTAAGTGCCGGTTTTTGATCCGAAACGACAACTGCTGTTGAGACCAGGCGTAGGGCGTTAACGTAAAATATTTATCCTTATATGACAGGGCGTTTTAAGTTTAATTAGAAAGCTAATTAGCGTGAATTGGCGAGATTCTACTTTTCCTACTTTTGTGAGATTCGCCACTTAGACTTAATTCTATCAAAAACATCACTACCCGAGATGACGCCACAATGCACCTGACAGCGAGAGCTGCTGAGTAATAGTTGAATAATGTTAAAAATTATTTATTAATTTTTGTTACCCAACATTCAAGGTGTCAAAGGTATGCTATAAAAATAATCATCTATATTGAATAATATTTCCTTCTATCATTGAAACCTAAAAATGATCGAAATTAACGGCTACCAGATTATTGCTCAGATTTACGAAGGTGATAACTCAATAGTATATAGAGGCATCCGACAACAGGATAATCTACCTGTTATCCTGAAAATGCTCAAACAAGATTATCCGACTCCTGCTCAACTCACCCGCTATCGACAGGAATATGAAATTACACGAAATCTTAATCTAAAAGGGGTCATCAAAGCTTATAGTTTGGAAGAGTATCACAGAAGGGTAGTTATAATCTTTGAAGATTTTGGTGGTAATTCTCTCAATAAATTGATAAACAACTCTGAACAAAAGCAAGCCATTACCTCTTTAAACAAATTCCTCGACATCGCCATTCAAGCAGCCGAGATTTTGGGTCAGGTTCATGCAGCCAATGTCATTCACAAAGATATTAACCCAGCTAATCTTGTTTGGCATTCAGAAACAAACCAACTCAAAATCATTGACTTTGGCATTTCCACTCAACTAACGGGCGAAAATCCCACCATAAAAAATCCCAATGTCCTAGAAGGAACTTTAGCCTATATTTCACCCGAACAAACAGGAAGAATGAATCGTTCCCTAGATTACCGCACCGACTTTTACTCCCTTGGTGCCACTTTATATGAGTTACTGACAGGACAACTCCCTTTTGAAACAAATGATGCACTGGAGTTAGTACATTGTCATATCGCCAAACTACCCATAGCCCCCAATCAAAATAATCCAGAAATTCCCAAAGCCGTGTCAGATATCGTGATGAAACTGATGGCAAAAACCGCAGAGGAGCGATACCAAAGCGCCTTCGGGATCAGAAATGATTTAGCAGAATGTTTGCATGAGTTACAAACGACAGGAAATATATCAGATTTAACTTTGGGAACTCAAGACATTTCCGAGCAGTTTCAAATCCCGCAAAAACTCTATGGACGCGAGGCAGAAGTTGAAACACTACTAAGAGCATTTAAGCGCGTAGCAGAACCGCAAAAATCTCAAATAGAAATGATGCTCGTTGCTGGTTACTCTGGTATTGGTAAATCTGCACTGGTAAAGGAACTTTATAAACCCATTACCCAAACACGCGGTTATTTTATCTCTGGTAAATTTGACCAGTTTCAACGCAATATTCCCTACTCCGCTGTTGTCTATGCCTTCCAAGAATTAGTGCGACAACTGTTAACAGAAACCGAAACACAACTCAAGCTTTGGCGAGAAAAGCTTTTAACTGCTCTTGGAGTTAACGGACAAATTATTATTGAGGTCATTCCCAACGTCGAACTGATTATTGGCAAGCAAAGAAATGTTCCACAGTTGGGAGGAATGGAGGCTCAAAACCGCTTTAATTTAGTTTTGGGTAACTTTATCCGCGCATTTTGTTCTCCAGAACATCCCCTAGTTATCTTTCTTGATGATTTGCAGTGGGCAGATGCTGCTACCCTCAAATTAATCCAACTGATGATGACAGATTCAGATACACAATACTTGTTTTTAATTGGCGCCTATCGCGATAACGAAGTCAGTCCGACTCATCCCTTGATGATGACGCTGGAAGAAATCCAGAAGGCGACTTCACCAAAATCTGCTCTACAAAATCTGGAAAGTGACCAACCAACCTTTACTAAAATCAATCACATAAAGTTAGCACCTTTGGCGGTAAAACATATTAGTCAACTTATTGCTGATACCTTGTACACCAACATTGAATCGGTCAAATCTTTAGCAGAAATGGTGATGACAAAAACTCGTGGCAATCCTTTTTTTGTGAATGAGTTCTTAAAAACATTGTATGCCGAGGGACTGCTGCAATTCCAACATCCTCAATATTCCGTGATTTCGGGATGCAAAAAAGCAGAAACCCGAGGATTTTGGCAATGGGAGGTGTCTCAAATTGAAACTTTAGGGATTACAGATAATGTGGTGGAATTAATGATTTGCAAACTGAAAAAGTTGCCTGAAGCCACACAAAATGTCTTGCAATTAGCAGCTTGTATCGGGTCAGAATTTGACTTAAATACTCTCGCATCTGTCTGCCAAAAAACAGCAACCACGCTATTTGACTATCTCCGAGAGGCTCTGCAATCTGGGTTGATTTTATCGCGTTCTGAATTAGACGAACAACTGTTAATTCAAAATTATCAATTTTCACACGATCGCGTCCAACAAGCGGCTTATGAGATAATTCCTGAATTTAAAAAGCAGAAAACTCATTTAAAAATCGGGAGATTACTGCTAGCTAATACACCATCAAATTTAATCGAAGATAATATTTTTAATATTGTTAACCAATTAAATCAGGCAGTTAATGCTATTGATAATCCTTTGGAAAGAAAGACTCTAGCAGAATTAAATTTAATCGCTGGGCGCAAAGCAAAATTTAGCATTGCTTACGAGCCTGCTGTCCAATACTTAAGTATCGGCTTAGAACTTTTATGTATTGATAGTTGGCACACTGATTATGAATTAACTCTAGCTATGTATGAAGCAGCCGCTGAAACCGCATACCTAAATGGCGATTTTGAACAAATGGAAAAATTGGTAGAAGTTGTTGAAACTTTTGCCAAAACTATGTTAGAAAAAGTCAAAGTATGTGAAATTAAAATGCTGGCATACATAACTAGAACTAGGCTATTAGAGGCTACCAAAATTGGACTAAAAGCCCTGGATTTACTAGGCATAAATCTGCCAGAATCGCCGAACCCAGATGATATTCAACAAGTATTGTTAGAAACCAAGGCTTTATTAGTTGATAAAAGCGACTTAGATTTATTAAATTTACCACGGCTAACGGATACCAACAAGTTAGCAGCGATGAGGATATTATCAATTCTATTTACCCCAATATTTTTAACGACACCCGCCCTATTGCCATTCATCCCCTGTCAACAGGTACAATTATCGCTCCAATATGGCAATAATTCTCATTCTGCCTTGGGTTATGCCAATTACGCTATCATTTTAAATGGATTTTTACAAGAAATTGATTCGGCTTATCAATTTGGCCAACTAGCTTTAAAGTTATTATCTCAGGTAAATTATTCAGAAATTAAGGGCAGAACTCTTAACCAAGTTGGCGCACTTAATATTCATGGCAAGGCTCATCTCAAAGACACTTTTGCCATTCTTTTAGAGGCTTATCAAAGTAGCCTAGAAAACGGGGACTTAGAATTCGTTGGCTATTCTGCCATGAATAGATGTCAATATTTGTACTTGGGCAGTCAAGAATTGATATTTGTAGAAAAGGAGATGGGAAATTACTGTCATGCTTTGGCTAAATTTAACTTAAAAACCTCCTTAAATTATAATCAAATTTTTTGGCAGTCTGTTTTGAATTTAATATCTTATGAGTCAAATCCTGGCTGTTTAATAGGTAATGCTTGTAATGAAAAACAGATGCTACCAATGCTGTTGGCTGCTAACGATCGGTTTGGCATTTTTAGCTTATATTTACACAAATTGATTCTCTGTTATTTGTTTGATGATTATACTGAAGCCTTAGTCAACACGCTGCAAGCTGAAAAATATGTCGATGGGGCGACGGGATATTTTAGTGTCCCTGTTTTCTATTTTTATGATTCCTTAGCGCGACTAGCCATCTATTCATCTGTAACTAATCTTGATGAACAAGAATTCTTGATACTGAAAGTTAAAAATAATCAAGAAAAAATGGCAACTTGGGCATATTATGCTCCGATGAATTACTCGCAAAAATTTGATCTAGTTGCAGCGGAACAACATCGGATATTAGGTGAAGATAGGTTAGCAATGGATTTGTACGATCGCGCTATTGCCCAGGCTAGAAAAAATCATTATATCAACGACGAAGCTTTAGCCTGCGAACTAGCCGCCAAGTTTTGGTTAACTCAAGGCAAAGAAAGGTTTGCCAAGTCATATATAAATGACGCTCATTATGCTTATGCTCGCTGGGGAGCAACAGCAAAGGTTAAAGATTTAGAAGCAAGATACCCGAAATTAATATCTAAAGTTGCAGCCGCCACTCTAATTATTGACACTAACACGACAACAAGTATTAATACTGGCACGACTTCGGGAGAAGTTTTAGATATAGCAACAGTAATCAAAGCTTCTCAAGCTATTTCTGGGGTAATTTTACTAGAGCAATTATTACCGAATTTGATGAAAATTCTTATCGAAAATGCCGGGGCGCAAGTTGGCTTCCTAATTTTAGAATCTCAAGGACAATTGCTGATTGAAGCTGAAGGGGCTGTAGATTCAGAACAAGTCAAAGTTTTACAGTCAATCAACATTGAAACTACCGAAAAGCTGCCGCTAGGCGTCATCCAATATGTGGCGAGAACTCAAGAGGATGTCGTTTTATCGGATGCTACTAAGGAAGGAGTTTTTACTCGCGAACCCTATATTGTTAGAAATCAGGCTAAGTCACTCTTATGCGCTCCTATTATTAATCAAGGCAAACTGATCGGCATTCTCTATCTAGAAAATAATCTCACTACGGGGGTATTTACCCCAGATAGATTGGAAGTCTTAAAAATCTTATCCTCGCAAGCAGCTATTTCGATTGAAAATGCCCGGCTCTATCAAAATTTAGAAGATAAAGTCGCACAACGCACGGCTCAACTAGCTCAAGCTAATCAAGAAATTAGCACTCTCAACGAACTCCTCAAAAAAGACAATCTGCGCATGAGTGCAGAACTCGATATTGTCAAACAACTGCAACAAATGGTGTTGCCAAAACAGTCAGAATTAGAGGCAATTGAAGGCTTAGAAATAGCTGGTTTTATGGAGCCAGCAGATGAAGTTGGCGGCGATTACTATGACGTATTGCAACAGGATGGTCAAGTCAAGATTAGCATTGGCGATGTCACGGGACACGGTTTAGAAAGCGGCGTGTTGATGATTATGGCACAAACGGCTGTCAGGACGCTTCAGAAAATGAACGAAACAGATCCAGTGAAGTTTTTGGATGTCCTCAACCAGACTCTTTATGATAATCTCCAGCGCATGGACTCCCCTAAAAATATGTCTCTAGCTATATTAGACTATGCCGGAGGTGTCCTCAAATTAAGCGGACAACATGAGGAAATGATTGTGGTGCGCGCTGATGGAAAATTGGAGTCCATAGATACGATGGATTTAGGATTTCCCATTGGCTTAGTAGAAGAGATTGGCGAGTTTATTGCTCAAGAAGAAGTGCTGTTAAATCCTGGGGATGTTGTGGTGCTTTATACTGATGGAATTCCTGAAGCTTTCGATATTAATAAAGCGCAGTACGGATTAAAGAGGTTGTGGCAAGTGGTGGTTGAAAATCGTCACCGCTGTGCCCAAGAAATTCGGGAAGCTGTAATTAATGATGTGCGGCAGTATATTGGCGCTCAGAAGGTTTTTGATGATATTACTTTGGTGGTGATGAAGCAGAAATAGAGTTCAAAACCCCCGATCGCACTCGGCAGTTGAAATTGGGAATATTCAGGGGGGAACCCCCCCAACCGCCTCAAGCGGGCATTGCCGCTACTGTAGAAACTTTCGTCCCTCTTAAGCGGAGACTGAAAAATAAAAATGGCAGCTTACCAAGGGCTTCCGATCATGGTGAAACTGCTCCAGTAGTAAGGATGAGAAAAATCTTGGTTTTCTTGTTGTAGGTTAGTCGGTAAATTCAAGTTGGCCGCTGTTGTAACTAACTGCCCGTTTTCGAGCCGAACTTTACCAGCAATCATCGCCTGTTGAGCAAGTTGCAGAGTTTCTGCCTTAGTTGTGGCTCCTCGCAACTGGTGGTAAAATTCGCTCATCAGCCCCAAAGTGCCTCCATCGTCAACATACCACAAACTCCCTAAAGCAGATTTTGCGCCGGATTTTACTGCTAAACCTCCAAAACCTAACTCTGCTTCCCGATCGCCCAAGGCTGTTCTGCAAGCACTCAATACTAACAAGTCTACCTGCGGATTGCGCCAATTTAAACTCTCCATGCGATCGAGCTGCAATTTGGAATTCCACAGTTGAATATAAGAATTGCTCGGTTTTCCCGGTTGAAATTCAGCGTGAGTTGCTAGGTGAACGATCCGAAATCCTCCCTTGGCGTGTTCCGAGTTGAGATTATCTAAAGTGAAAGTGGAATTGAGGAAAGATGGGCTCTGCCACTGAGCCGAAATCGCCTGCAATTCGATCGGCACACTGGGCAAGGGCTTTTGATCGACAAATTCTGACCGTCCCATTGCTAGCACTGTGGCGTCTCTAACTGCTTTATAATCGGTATTAGTCGAACTAAAACTAGGAATTAGGCTGAAACTGTATTTTTCAATCAAGAAGCCTTTACCGTCGTGCAAAGCGGCAAAGGGCAGGCTCCGCAATCCCGGATCGACTGATAGTAACAAAGTCTGAATTCCTAAGTTTTGTAAGTCTGTTTCTAGGGGTGCGATCGCCCATTTATATAATTGCTGGGCTGCGGCTAGATAAGTGGTAGTAGTGCGTTTTGCGGGATTGGTGATTTCAGCGCGCAACTCCTGGACGGTGGGGAATAAGGCTGCTCTGTTGGCTTCGGGGACGCTGTAGTGAATCGGCCGCCCGACGGGAGGAACTAAAATTAGTTCCAGTCGATCTTCTCGCGAGACTATGTAGATAATACCAGACCGCTTGCCGGTTTGCTGTTCGATATCTTGTAAAGTTTGTTGGAAGGTCGAAATCAAGACTTTTTCCTCTGGGAGGTTGGCTTTTACCCCCAAGTATTCTCCAAATTCTTGATTCCTCATTTCTTCGATTCCCCAGACTGTTTTCTGGATATCGTTACCTTCAAAAAGTCGATCGGGAGGCGGGGCGTACCCCAGAACTAAATTAGAAGTAGGGTTGACTGTTGGCGGTTGTTTTGATGCTTCTGATGAAGGTTCTACGATGCCGGGGGGTAATTTACTGGTGATACTTCGATCGATGGTTAAAACTCGATCGGTCGCTACACTGGGATTGTCTAGCGGTGGAATTTTGCCGCGTTGAAAGTCTTCTGAATCAGGGGTTGAAGATTCTTCTTGCGGTGCGGGCATATCTGTGGCTGTGGGCGATGTTGGTGTGGGGACAGGTGCGGGCACTTGTATTTCCGTAGGAGCACTTGGAGTGGGAGTGACACTCGGAGTGGGAGTGACACTCGGAGTGGGAGTGGGAGTGACACTCGGAGTGGGAGTGACACTCGGAGTGGGAGTGGGAGTGACACTCGGAGTGGGAGTGGGAGTGACACTCGGAGTGGGAGTGACACTCGGAGTGGGAGTGACACTCGGAGTGGGAGTGACACTCGGAGTGGGAGTGGGAGTTACTACCGGAGTCGGAGTGACAACTGGAGTCGGAGTCGGAGTTACTACCGGAGTCGGAGTGACAACTGGAGTCGGAGTCGGAGTTACTACCGGAGTCGGAGTGACACTCGGAGTCGGAGTCGGAGTTACTACCGGAGTCGGAGTGACAACTGGAGTCGGAGTCGGAGTGACAACTGGAGTCGGAGTCGGAGTTACTACCGGAGTCGGAGTGACACTCGGAGTGGGAGTCGGAGTTACTACCGGAGTCGGAGTGACAACTGGAGTCGGAGTCGGAGTGACAACTGGAGTCGGAGTTGGAGTTACTACCGGAGTCGGAGTGACAACTGGAGTCGGAGTTGGAGTTACTACCGGAGTCGGAGTGACAACCGGAGTCGGAGTTGGAGTTACTACCGGAGTCGGAGTTGGCGTTGGAGTCGGAGTTGGCGCTGGAGTCGGAGTTGGCGTTGGCGTTGGCGTTGGCGTCGGGTCAATGCCGTCATCAGTCGAAAACGCAATATTACCAACACTACTAGAACGCGGAAACGACTGCGATGTAATGCTAGATTGTCCCGTTGTAATTGCACCCGCCGTACCGTTGCTAGCAGCATCCCCCACCACAAACGGTTGAATCGGCGTCCCTCCATCTCCCCCAGCGTGTGTAATTGCGATATTTCCGCTACCTGTGCCGCCAGCAGTAGAAATGCTAGCAAATCCCGTCGGCGAAAAAGGTGTTGAAAAAGCACCTGTAGCCCGGAAAAAATTGCCTGTTATTGCTGTGACATCGCCGCCGGTGCCGCCTGTACCCCCTTGGGCATTGATAAACTCTACTTGAATATCGCCGATCGGATCTAAGAACACATTGCCGGCATTTCCGACTATACCGCTAGAGTTAATTTGTCCGGCTGTAATTGAAGTTATCGCCTCAACAGTTATGTTACCGCCGCTGTTTGCCGATGTATTCAAATTGCCTGCGGTGAAATTGTTACCGCTTGTAAATAGAATTTCTCCGCCATTAGTAGTAATATTTTTAACACTTATATCGCCCTTGGCAGTAATATCGACTTGGCCGGCGGTGACATCTCCCGATAAATTGACTTTTTCCGTGTTTGATGCTGTCAATTGTTGCGCGTTAATTGTCGAGTTTCCTGTCACATTGCCAGCATTGTCGATCGCAAGATTTCCTAACTTGCTGCTGGCCCCCACCGCACCGTTGAAAGTGATGCTGCCGCTACCGGAGGCTAGAGTTAAGTTGCGGGCATTAATGCTGTCACTGTCGATCGCACCCAAAGCAATATTTCCCCCTGCGGTACTAAATACCGCATCCTTTGTCAAAACCAAAACATTGCTAATATTAATGTTGCCGTTATTCGTCGTAACATTCCCGCCTAATTTAGTAGTTAAACCCGTAACATTAAAACCAGAATTGCTTTTAACATTCCCGATAACTTCCGCATTCGATGCAGTAACGTTTAAAATAGATAATGGCGTTGTTTCTCCGATATTTCCTTGCAGCAGCACATTACCATTTGCGGCATCTAAGCCCAACAAATGACCGCCGTCGATCGCCCCTTTTATATTAATGCTACCAGCGCTGCTTTTGAGTTCAACCTGGTTTCCCAGTTGAACTTTGCCAGTCAAATCTATATTGTTAGTTGTATTGATGCCATAGTTCAAATTAATTGTTGAACCTTGGATAGCAACACTGCTGTTGTCAAGTCCGGTAATAGTTGCATTAACTGCGATCGTACCAGTTCCCGTTTGAATATTTACTGGGTCTAAAAATGTGAGATTATAGGGAATACTAATATTGGCGCTGCTATCCGATCGCCCGATCGCGATCGAGCTAAATCCATTTTGAATCAAACTAATTTCCGATGCAGTCAAATCTAAAGCGCTAGTATTGTTATCAATTCCGCCAACAACAATATTTTGGCCGGCTGTTGCGGGTTGCAGCGTTAACGCGCCAATACCAGAAACATTCCCGGAAAAATTAATTTCACCTGCCGTTAAAGTCAGCGGGTTACTACCTGCGGATAAACTCGAACCGAAAGCAATAGTTGCATCTCCGAGTGTAAAATTTACAGGAGCTTTTAATGTCACCGGACCGCTAAAACTAATGTTATCATTAGTTGTGGTGATATTTCCGTTAACCGCAACAGTTCCCCCGCCATTTTGAATAAATGCACCGTCTAAGTTAAGGTTTTTCTCAATATTCAGATTTACCTTATTGGCAATTGTGAGCGTCCCATCATTGGTGGTTGTTACAGTTCCTTTGAGATTAACATTGTCAGCAGAAATCCCGAGATTGCCAGCTACGTCAACTGTCTTGTTGAAAGTAATTCCGCTGCCTGAAAGAACCGAGTTTTTGGCAACAGTGACAGCATCTGCATAAGTTTGGCTGCCGGTTGTAGTGACATTACCGCCTAAAGATATCTTGCTGTTAGCAGTTAAATTTGTCAGAGGAGTTGTTTCGCCGATCGCACTTTTGAAGGTAAGATTACCGCTAGCGGCCTTCACAGTCAAATCGCTGGTACCGTCTACAGTGTTATTGAAAGTAATGCTGTCACCTGAAATAATCGGATTGTTGGCAATTGTAACTGCATCTCCGTAGGTTTGAGCGCCGATTGTAGTGACATTTCCCTTGACTTGAGTTGTGCCGCCAGCATCTGTAGTCAAACTCGCGGCATTAACTGTTTGATTAAATGCGGTTGTGCCTGTAGAATTAGCTGTTAATTTGCCGATCGCACTTGCAGCACCAACTGCACCATTAAATGTCACATTACCGCTAACCGCCTTCGCCGTCAAATCGCTGCTGCCGTCTACAGTATTATTGAAAGTAATTGCGCTGCCTGCAAGAATCGGGTTATTGGCAATTGTAACTGCATCTCCGTAAGTTTGACTGCCGATTGTAGTGACATTTCCCTTGACTTGAGTTGTGCCGCCAGCATCTGTAGTCAAACTCGCGGCATTGACTGTTTGATTAAATGCCGTTGTTCCTGTAGAGTTAGCTGTTAATTTGCCGATCGCACTTGCAGCACCAACTGCACCATTAAATGTCAGATTACCGCTAACTGCCTTCGCCGTCAAATCGCTGCTGCCGTCTACAGTATTATTGAAAGTAATTTCGCTGCCTGCGAGAATCGGATTGTTGGCAATTGTCACTACATCTCCGTAGGTTTGAGAACCCGTGGTTGTCACCTTGCCATTGAGTTGAGTTGTGCCGCCAATATTAGTGGTAAAACTGGTAGCCATGACAGCATTAAATGTAGCTTTAGCAGCACTGTTGACGGTGACATTTCCTAATGGTGTGGTGTTGCCTACAGCACCTTGAACAGCTATGTTTCCCGTACCTGTTTCTAAGGTGAGATTGCCGCTCCCGTTAATGTTATTCTTAAACAGAATATTGCCACCTGCCAAATTACCCGTTCCCAATAAGACGTTATTTCCAACTAGGGTATTGCCGTTAATCGTGATATCTTGAGATTGGGTGGTAATATTGCCATTTAAGTTATTAGTTGTAGCATTGAGAGTAATTGAAGCATTATCAGTTCCCGAAATCGATTGATTGGGATTGACAAAAATAGTGCCTTGAGTATTGAAAGTCACAGGATCGGCAAAAGATACTGGCAAATTCTCTACAGTGATATTGCCTGTAGTAGTGTTCCCTCCGAAAACAATGGCACTAAAGCCATTACGCAATGAGGATAAAAAGGGTGCTCCTATATCGATCGCCTGCGGATCGAAAGGAAGTCCAGCCTGGAAGCGAATTCCGAAATCCGCTGCAAACGGCTGAATTGAAAAACTGCCTTTACCCTGCGCGGAACCTCCTCCCGAAAAACCAATCTCATTGCCACTAATGCTAATATTTCCAGTACCGGGCAATCCATTAGCATCAATGCTATTTATCCCAACTTCATTGGGAGTTGCGATCGCGATATCTCCACCGGCACCGGAACTAGAACGAGAATTAACTACTCCTGAGTATGCAAAAATGTTGCCTGTTTTGCCCGTGAGTGTTATGTTTCCGCCATTGCCAGCAGTGGAACTGGAGTTAAGATTACTAGCATTAATATTGTTGGCACTTAGTGTAATTGGCCCACCATTTCCGGTACTGGATGTGGTATCAATTGCCCCTGCACTCGTATTAATATCGCCATTAGTGCTGGTAAGGGCGATCGCCCTTCCGGGATTCCTCATACTACCAACGGTAATATTGCCTGTAGTTTTAATCGAAAAGTCGATCGGACTCTTAACATCGAAAGAATTGAATGTTGTCAGCGAACGTAAAGGTACTGTATTTCCAATGGGCCCGTTGAGATTAATAACGCCTGTTCCCGTAGTCAAAACTAGGTTGCCATCGCCGTCAACCGTTCCCCCAAAATTAATGTCGCCTGCATTCATTAACCCAGTATCGAGGGTGACATTAGAACCCGTAGCCAGAGAGACTTTGCCACCAAAGGTAATATTCTGTTCGTTGGTGAGAATATTTGCGTTTAAGTTAGTCGTTGGAGCCTTAAAAGTAATTGAAGCGTTGTTTTTACCTGTAATGTTTCCATCGACTGCAATTGTGCCAGCTTGCATTGTGACGGGGAAATTAAAAGTAACACCAGCGGGGTCAATTGCGATATTCCCCGTCCCATCCGTGCGCCCGATAATCATTTGGGAAAACCCATTTAAAAACGGAGGTGTGAGTTCCGCTGCACTGAGATTCAAACGAGCGTCCGCAGTATTACCGCCCACAGTAATATCTAAAGTGGGAGTAAGCGGCTGCAACTGGATAGTCCCAGTACCTTTAACTTGAATTGTGTCTGACAATTGAATTTCATCGCCAGTCAAAGTGACATTGCCGCCCAAAGCCGCGTCAATCACACCGAAGGTGAGGTTAATTGGAATTGAATTGTTGTTAGCCTTTCCCGTAAGGCTAATATTACCCGTTCCCGTAGCTTGCACCACCACGACAGCGGTGTCGATCGTCGTGGGGAAGTTAATCCCATAGCTGTTAAATGCTGTCCCTACACCGGTACCGGTTAAAACAATATCTCCATTCTCCGATCGTACCCTGCCTGATGCCAGCTCGATCCCGGAATTACTCCCCGTCCCTGCACTGCCCGTGCCCGTCAACGTCACCTTTCCCACGCCTGCGGTTTGGACTTCAGCATCAACATCTATATATATGCCCTCGTTGGTAGTCCCAGCCCCACCGCCTGTACCAGTCACACTGACATTTCCAGATAGCGCTTTCACTGTCCCGCCCACAAGTCGTATCCCTTGATTGCTATCAGTCCCATTGCCCCCAACACCGCTGAGAGTCACATTCCCGGTGCCTGTGGACTCCACCACCCCTTGCACCGAAATGCCCGTGTTGTTGCCCACGCTACCGTTACCTGTTCCAGTCAGGGCGATATCTCCATTCTGGGATTTTACAGTGCTGGGATTATCAATATTTATCCCTTCATTGTTATCCGTCCCATTTCCCCCCGTCCCGGTGATGGTGACAGTCCCGTTCCCGGGCGTTGACTGCACCGTAGAGTTGGTTATTCTAACGCCGGTGTTTTGGGTTAAAGTTCCAGCACCGTTACCAGCCAGGTTTATATTTCCCCCAGCCCGCACTGTACTGCTGTCAATAGATATCCCTTGATTACTATCAGTCCCGTTCCCACCAGTACCGTTGAAAGTAATACTTCCTGTCCCAGCCGATTGCACTGTGCTGGTGCTAATAGATATCCCTTTATTACCATCTGTCCCGTTCCCGCCAGTACCGTTGAAAGTAATACTTCCTGTTCCGATCGATTCCACTGTGCTGGTAGTATTAATGTTAATCCCGTTGTTGTCGCTTCCAGTTCCGTTACCTGTGCCAGTCAGGGTGATATTCCCATTAGCTGAAGTCACCTTAGACCCGCCTGTAACAACAATACCTTCATGGGGGGTGGGGATGAATAGGTTGGTTCCGCTAGTACCATTGAGAGTAATATTCCCGCTGCCAATAGTTTGTAGTGTGCTAGCACCCGAAATCAAAATACCATGATTGTTTGCTGTCGCCTTTCCTCCAATACCATTCAGGTCAATGTTTCCACCCCCGGCATTAAGCGTGCTGTTCTTGAACTCGATGCCCGGCCCCAACCCAAGATTCCCCTGACCCTTACCCAGGAAATTACCACCCTTAGTATCGATCGTCGAACCTACGATACGGACACCACCACCGTTTAGATTATCACTATCAGCATTCAGAGTAATATTGCCTCCCTGAGTGGTGATATTGGTATTATTAATATTAATATTATTATTAGCAGTCAGAGTCAGGGAATTACTATTAGCCCAAGAGATCGGAGCGCTGACTGTAATATCGCCTTGATTTGGAAAATCCGACGCAGTAGAAATAGTCACATTTCCCAAACCTAGCTGTGTTTGCAGTGTCCCATTATTAATTGTAGAAGTACCCGCCGAGGGCGTAAATGCTCCCCCTGCTAAAGTGCCGCCTGCATCCGCACCTGCGCTAATAGTAATATCAGTAGGATCTAACAGTAAGGTACCAGCGATGCCAAAGGTCGATCGCAAATCAACTAATCCTTGAAAATCCAGCGATTGCTTGCCAGACACTTCCACAAAGCCGCCATTCCCAGAAAACAAGCCACCTCGGGCCGTAATATTGCCATTAAAGCGAGTAGTTTCATCAGCCCAAACTATAACTCGCCCCCCATTCCCATTACTAACAGCATCAGCATTAATCGTCGAGTTGCTGCTAACAAAAGTCCGCGAAGCATTGGGCACCGTCCCCAAACCCTGATAATCTCCCCCAATCAGTACATTACCGCCGCCGTTAATCCCAGAAGCATCGATCTTGCCCGCAATAACTCCTACTTTGTCGCCTAAAATATTCACAGTACCGCCAGTGTTGCCAGAGACATTGAGAGTGCCGGATGCGATCGCAGTTCCCGCAGTTACCGGCACAGAAACGTTCCCCGTCAACACAACTTCACCATTGGGATTTACCGTCAAACCCGTTGCCTGTGCCACACCTTTTCCAGTCAGCAACTCCGGCAAAGATAACACTGGCTGCGTCCAATTGTTGGGCAGCGAACTTTGATTTGCTGTCGGCTGAATATCCAAGCTCAATAAATTTCCAGCTTGACTAATTCGCACCAAATTGTTACCCGGTACGGCGCTGATGAGAATATTGCCGCTAGGCGCAGTTACCTGACCAGTATTGACAACAGTACCGCCGATCAAACTTAAACTTTGACCCGGTGCCACCGTCAAATTGCCTGCATTGACAATGCTTCCCCCTGGCAAATTTGTAAACGCAAAACTATTCGGTCTCCCGATGAAAGTTGCCCAATTGTTATTGCCGATCGCGCTAAACCACTGATTGTTCCCAAAACCTATCCCTGTCGCCGTAGTAGCATTAAAAGATCCAGGCACGTTGAGACTGGCATTCGGCCCGAAAATCATGCCGGCAGGATTCATCAAAAATAAATTGGAATTGCCGCCGGTAACTTGAATTAAGCCATTTATTAAAGAAGGATTACCCCCAGTAATCCGTCCCAAAATATTTTGAATATTGGGATTAGTCAGAAAGTTAGCCGTTTGAGCCTCGCTGAGGCCAAACTGAGTAAAACTGTGAAAAAGATTAGCCCCATCTCCGCTGAAAGACCCCCCGGAAATGTCGTAGCGGTTGCCGTTGGGAGTAACAACAGTGTTAGTGCCGTCTGGTGCGGGGGTTATGGGTTGCGCGTTTGCCGAACCCGCCGCTGCACTCAGCCAGCTAACAATGAATAACCATCCGAGCAAATGTAGTCTGTTGGCTGTCATTATGTTTAAAGATTGTGCTTAAAGTGCGATCGTATTTATTTATCCTATTTTTACTTATAAAATTTTATAATGTCAATAGGATAGATCTATTTTGTATCTGTATCCCCAAATAATTAGAAGTGGAAGCCGAAGGAAATGTATGTGTTTAATTACTAGGATTTACCTAGAAACAGTTTTTTTTACTAGCACTCAAGCGCGGGCAATGAAACTTGGTTTCTTGTTTCCACTTTTTTCACTGCTTCCCTGACCCAGCCCAAAAATGGATAGCCGCAGACTCTTGTCGTGGACAGATCAAAATTTTATGCTGTGGTTCAAACTCCCAGATTCATCTGTCCAGTAAATCTCAATTCTCAAATCGACTGACGCAATTATCTTAAAAAACCGGGTTGAGGCGTCCGGGACTGTTAGTGCAAATATGGCGCGGAACGCGAGGGTTAGGGCTTTAAAAATTCGGAATATTAGTCAAAAGTACGTAAATATCGATCGCCTGTTCTCCCGCTTGCTTCCACTGGCAAAAAACTCGCTCAAATCCCTACTCGCGACCGCTACCCTCTTCTGCACCGGGCGAGCAGCTTGCAGCCCGCTTTGAGTGCCAACTAGGCGAACAGCCTAACTTTTATCAGAAACTTTATAAGTTTTAGATTATCTTTACCAAAACTTCACAAAACATGAGCAAAATTTTTTACGTATTTTTGTTTAAAGCCCATATTTGCAAGTCTTACAGTCAGCTTGAGACCGTTACCGACACGAAGTAAATGTAGTAGGTTGGAAGTGTAGGCGGGGTGAAAATCTTGCTGTAACAGATTAAAGTGTGGCACTCTAGTGTCAGTGAAAACTCTTAGAAGAAGCACTCATTTACTCAAAAACACACTTAAGTGATCTCGGTCTGTAGATTCACTGGTGTGGAGCCTCTTCTGTAGATTTGACGATCGCCCTAAATATAGCAGGCTCGCGATCGTCGATTCGCGTCACGGCAACATGGCATTTTGCGCCTTACTACGTAACAATACTGGAGGAATCAGGGTTATGACTACCTTAACGCTAGTCAAAAAAACATCTTTTACAGTCGCCAGCTTGGCAACCACAATCTTGCTCAGCATCTGCACGCCCGTCCGAGCTTTCATGTTTGGCACCAGCGGCATCCAGTTCGATCGAGATACCAATATAAAATTTACATTCTACGAATCTCACGGCAATTACCAATCCAGCTTGTGGGTAGCCCAAGCTCAGTCAGGAAACACTGGCTACACGAACATCGCCAGACTGTTTTACGAGATCCAACCCTCAGATAACGGCGACGCCGATGAATGGAAGGGAAGCTTCGGCAGCGGTGTCACCTCCAACGACGGCTCCATCACCCAAACCGTCACATTTTTGCAGGATCAAATTTATGCCCTGCTGCTGTGGAGCGACAGCGGCACCGGCCAACCATACGAGCAGTACGTCTCGTCAAGCACCTTCATGAATAGCCCAGAATGGTTTGCCGCCGGTACCCAGTTCCGGAGAGAGGACTGTCTGGTGGGGGGCTGTCAGCAAGCCGTGTTTGGCGACTTTAAGCTCGACTACAGCTCCAACGACTCATTTACAAACATCAACGGCGGTAAAGGCCCAGACCAATATTCATTGGTCACAATGACCCAACTGGCTCAGGGCACAAAAATCTCCTTCGACGATGTTGGAGGAGGAAACGACGTTGACTTCCAAGACTTCAGCGTATCGGCTGAGTTAGCCCCCGAACCAGTCACAGTATTCGGGACGATGCTGGGGATCGGGGCTTTGGCGGCAGCTCGCAGGAAAAAAAAGCGAGGGCAGCAACCAGAAAAATGACTCTTAACCAGCCCCATACAAATCTAAATAGTGAGTCTGTTCAGTGGTACTCTGAGGAATAGCATTTCTAAATGTTAAGACTTTTTCCACAACGGGAAAAATAGCATCCTAACAAAGGCACTATTCATGGTATCCACCGCAGCAAAAACGAACGTAGGCTACATCACCCAAATCATTGGGCCGGTTGTAGACGTAAAATTCCCAGGCGGCAAACTGCCCCAAATCTATAACGCTCTCACGATTTCCGGCAAAAACGAAGCAGGTCAAGACATTGCCGTTACCTGCGAAGTTCAACAACTGCTCGGAGACAGCCAAGTGCGTGCAGTTTCCATGAGTACCACCGACGGCTTGGTGCGCGGCATGGAAGTAGTAGATACCGAGGCATCGATCCAAGTTCCCGTCGGAACCCCAACTCTGGGCCGGATTTTTAACGTCATCGGCCAACCCGTAGACAACCTCGGCCCGGTCAATACTTCCGAAAGTATGCCCATCCACCGGAACCCGCCTGCTTTCACCGAACTCGAAACCAAGCCTTCGGTGTTTGAAACCGGCATCAAGGTAATCGACCTCCTGGCCCCCTACCGCCGCGGAGGCAAAATCGGTTTGTTCGGCGGCGCAGGCGTCGGCAAAACCGTGATTATGATGGAACTCGTGAACAACATCGCCAAGGCTCACGGCGGCGTGTCCGTGTTCGGCGGTGTGGGCGAGCGCACCCGCGAAGGTAATGACCTCTACAAAGAAATGATCGAGTCGGGGGTTATTAACGAAGAAGACCGCAGCAAGTCAAAAATTGCCTTGGTTTACGGTCAAATGAACGAGCCGCCCGGTGCTCGGATGCGCGTGGGCCTGTCGGCTCTGGCGATGGCCGAATACTTCCGCGATGTCAGCAAGCAAGACGTGCTGCTGTTCATTGACAATATCTTCCGGTTCGTGCAAGCGGGTTCTGAGGTATCGGCTTTGTTGGGTCGGATGCCTTCGGCTGTGGGATATCAGCCGACTCTCGGTACAGACATGGGCGACTTGCAAGAACGGATTACTTCGACTACCGAAGGTTCCATTACTTCGGTTCAAGCTGTGTACGTACCTGCAGATGACTTGACTGACCCCGCCCCGGCTACAACTTTTGCTCACTTGGACGCTACAACTGTGTTGTCTCGCGGTTTGGCTGCGAAGGGGATTTATCCGGCTGTTGACCCGCTGGATTCTACGTCTACCATGTTGCAAGTTAGCGTTGTCGGCGAAGAGCACTACGGTGTTGCTCGTCAGGTGCAGTCTACTCTGCAACGCTACAAGGAATTGCAAGACATTATTGCAATTTTGGGTTTGGACGAGCTGTCGGAAGATGACCGCTTGACCGTTTCTCGCGCTCGCAAAATTGAACGGTTCTTGTCTCAACCGTTCTTTGTGGCCGAAGTGTTTACCGGTGCCCCCGGCAAGTACGTCAAGCTGGCAGACACCATTAAGGGCTTCCAGATGATTTTGGCTGGCGAACTTGATGAGTTACCTGAACAAGCGTTCTATTTGGTGGGCGATATCAACGAGGCGATCGCCAAAGCTGAAAAAATGAAAGCTGACGCCAAGTAATTTTAGTCATTAGTCATTAGTCATTGGTCATTAGTCATTGGTCATTAGTTGTTAACTGTTAACTTTTAACAGTTAACAACTAAGTGACTGATGATGGCCGACGGCTGACTAATGACTAATTACTAATGACTGCTGACTGCTGACTAATGACTAATGACTAAGGACAATTTATGACATTAACTGTGCGCGTAGTGGCCCCAGACAAAACTGTTTGGGATTCTAATGCTGAAGAAGTAATTCTGCCGAGCACCACAGGCCAACTGGGTATCTTGAGCGGTCACGCTCCAATGTTGACGGCTTTGGATACCGGAGTGATGCGCGTCCGTCCCGGCAAGGAATGGGTGTCTATTGCTTTGATGGGCGGCTTTGCAGAAATCCAAGAAAACCAAGTTACTATTCTTGTCAACGGCGCTGAAAAAGGCGAAACCATTGATAAAGAAGCTGCTCGTACTGCTTACACCGAAGCAGAAGCTCGTTTGGAAAAGGCTGCTAGCGGCACTTTGCAAGAGCAAATTCAAGCTAAACAAGCAATCAAACGCGCGAGAGCTCGTTTCCAAGCTGCCGGCGGCACGCTCTAGCTCTCAGGGTAAGGACATAGTGCTTTTGTAGTAGGGACACAACATTGTTGTGTCCCTGCTGTTTTTCTGGCGTTGTGTCCCTAATGTTTTTCTAAACTCCCACCTCAGACAATAGAGATTGCATTGTTTCCCAAGATAACCCCTGCTGAAGATAGCGGGGGTTATTTGGATTGTAGGGGCTCTCCAGCCGATCGACACTAGCAATTTTTGCTTCCTCCGGCAAAACAGGAACCTCTGGATCGAAAGAGGTCGATCGCGTCAGAGAGCTAGAAAAGCCTTTAAAAATAGCAATTTCATCGAATTCCCCGTCAATTTCGGCCTTGACGATTAAAACTTCCTGCGATCGTTTTACCGTGTATTGTTCCAAGCGGCGAGCAATAGAGTCAGCCATAGCAAATCTCACTTTCCGGAAATCTGCTATAATATAGCTTAATTTTGTGGCTAATTTCAGCGACAGCCCGCTAAAATCTTATTTTTAATTCGAGCTTTTTTAACAGCAGGAAGTAAGCGGACAGAATATAAATCCTGTAAAAAACATCGGCAATGTTTTCATCCGACCAAACCTACTTGTCCGATATTTTATGAGGCACATAAAGACTAGGTTTAAATTATCTTTTCCCATTAAAAATTTTATTGAACAGCGTTTTGCTTGGGAATATACGCTGCTATTTATGCGGGTTTTTTGCTTGAGTTCAGGTCCGGCTAGTTGCAACTCAGAGCTAATAAATAACTGTTTACGGGGCGGTAATTCTAGTTAGTGACTCAATTTTAGAGCGTTTGGGCGATCGAGAAAAATATATGTGCCGATTTGTCGATCGAGTCACAGTAAAATGCAAAAAATCTGCCGTGTCGGTGTATTAAATTTATGATGCAGAAACCGAACAAAGCATTGAACTAAAACAGGAAACTGCTGGTGAATTTCAACTGGGTCTGGAGTTTTATTTCGATCGAAAATTTAGTAAAGCGCAAAAAATATTCAAGAATATTTGCGAAATAAATCCTCAAGATAAGTTAGCAGCAATTTACTGTCAGCGCTCTCTGAAGAATCGAATGTATGGAGTGCCAGAAGGATGGTCGGGGATAGGAGCTTTGGATGAAAAGTAGGGATACGGCAATGCCGTGTCCGGCGCGGGGAGTAGGACAGGGCATTCCCGTGTCCCTACGGTTCGCTTTGACTTTTAATAATTTGGTATAAGATTAAGGATTGTAGAAACGAGATCACGTCTTCCTTGCGTAAGTTGTGTTTAAGTACAAAATGGTTTATGATAGTTACCAACGGTAAGTCTTCGCTCCAAGTATTAACTGGGTTTTTTAACCTAAATTAATGTTATGTCCACTCTTTCTCTCAAGCACTTAGTGGCAAAACTTTCAAGAAAAGCAACGCTGCAAACCGTACTCATAGTTCCGTTTGTCTTGCAAGTATTTGCAGCAGTGGGTATTGTAGGCTATTTATCATTTAGGAACTCTCAAAGAGCAGTAAATGACCTTGCGGATCAGTTGATGGGGGAGGTGAGCAATCGCATCGAGCAAAATTTGAGAACTTATCTGCAAACTCCGCATCAAATCAATCAAAGCAAGCTGGATGCAGTGAAACTGGGTTTTTTGAACATGAAAGACTTGTCAGCTTGGGAAAAGTATCTGTGGCGGCAAGTGCAATTATATCCTTATATCAATTTTACGTCGATCGCTAATCAAGATGGAGAATATCGCACCGGCGAAAAGATGTCTAACGGGACTTTATTGATTAACGTCTCGGGCGCTGCTACAAATTTTGATTTTTATTCTTACAATACTAATGATAAGGGCGATCGCACGACAGTAGCAGCCTACGTCAAAAACTTCGACATCCGACAGCATCCTTCCTACAGCTATGCGGCTTTAGAAGCCAAACCAACTTGGAGTTCAATTTACGTATCATTACTAGAACCCACATTAATCGTCAGCGCGCTGAAACCAGTTTACAACAGCCAGAAACAGCTAGAAGGAGTATTAATTGCTGCTTTGCGTCTCGACAGTATTGGTCAATTTTTAACCAGCCTCAAAATAGGCAAATCAGGTCAAACTTTTATTATCGAAAGAAACGGCACGCTGCTGGCAACTTCCACGCCCGAAAAACCTTTCCGCACCCAAAACGGTAAAAAAGAACTGTTTAAAGTGACAGAAAGCAGCGATCCCGTAACGCAAACTACAGCTAAATATTTAGAAACTCACTTTCAAAACTTGCACCAAATTACAAAATCGCAGCAACTCAATTTTGAGATAAACGGGAAGCAGCAATTTTTAAAAGTCCTGCCCTTCCAAGACGGCAAAGGTTTAGATTTGCTGATTGTTGTCGTCGTTCCCGAAGCCGACTTTATGGAACAAATCCATGCCGGCAACCGAACTACAGTTTTGCTATGTCTGGCAGCGTTGGGCATGGCAACTGTGCTAGGAATTCTCACTTCTCGCTGGATTATCAAACCTCTTTTAAAGTTAAAAAATGCAGCAATAGCTTTATCTGAAGGACAATTTGACCAAACTGTCAAGCTCGATCGCTCCGACGAGTTGGGTGTACTTGCCGCTGCTTTTAACAGCATGGCAGCACAACTGCAAGCATCTTTTACTGCCTTAGAAACTAAAAATATCGAATTGCAGCGCCTGGACAAACTAAAAGACGAATTCTTAGCCAATACTTCCCACGAACTCCGCACTCCCCTCAACGGCATTATTGGTATTGCAGAATCTTTAATAGAGGGGGCTACCGGACAACTACCAGAATCAACAAATTTTAACTTAGTTTTGATTTCATCGTCGGGAAAAAGATTGTCTTCTTTAATTAACGATATTCTGGACTTTTCTCAGCTCAAACACAAAACTATAGAACTGCAAATTAAGTCCGTCGGTATCCGAGAAATAGTCTCTGTAATCCTCACCTTATCTCAGCCATTAGTAGGCAAAAAAAACTTGCAGTTGATTAACTCAGTCGCTCCTGAATTGCCGCCAATAGCAGCCGACGAGAATCGCTTGGAGCAAATACTTTACAACTTAATCGGCAATGCGATTAAATTTACCGAAAGCGGCACCGTTGAAATTTCAGCAGAATTGGTAACGGGCAACGAACAATCACCGCTTAATTCCCAATTATCAATTACTATATCCGATACCGGCGTTGGCATCCCCGAAGATAAATTAGAGCGAATTTTTGAATCCTTTGAACAAGCTGACGGTTCCACTGCTAGAGAATTCGGCGGTACGGGTTTAGGTTTAGCGGTTGCCAAGCAATTAGTGGAATTGCACGGAGGTAAAATTTGGGTATCTTCAACTTTAGGCGTAGGTTCCCAATTCACCTTTACTTTGCCCGTATCTGAAACTCAGCCGGAATTTAGCAGCAGACAGCCGCATTTAACCGAGGGTTCTCGCATTTTAATCAATCCTGAATTCGCCCGCGAATCATCTATAATAAATTCTCAGGTACCAGACAATAGCGGCTTGCTAGAAAGTGAAAAATTAAAAATTTTGGTAGTTGATGATGAGCCGATTAATATTCATGTCATCATTAACAGTCTTTCTGTAGAAAACTACGATATTACTCAAGCGAGCAACGGCTTAGAAGCTTTAAATCTGATTGAATCAGGATTTAAGCCAGACTTAATTTTACTGGATGTAATGATGCCGCAGATGACGGGTTATGAAGTGTGTCGAGAAGTCCGCAAAAAATACTCGCCTTTAGAAATGCCGATTCTGATGCTGACGGCAAAAAATCAAACAACTGACTTGTTAGAAGCTTTTAACTTAGAAGCAAATGATTATGTAACTAAACCTTTTATCAAAAAAGAATTGTTGGCGAGAATTAACACGCAAATTCGCCTTGCAAAACTGAATGCAGCCTACGGCAGGTTTGTGCCGCACGATTTTCTAAGCTTGCTGGAAAAGCCGAGTATTATTGAAGTAAAATTAGGCGAAAATCAGGAAAGAGATATGACAGTGCTGTTTGCGGATATTCGCTCGTTTACGGCGCTTTCCGAAAATATGACACCGCCTGAAAATTTTGCATTTATTAATACCTACTTGGGAAAGGTTAGCCCTGCAATTAGGAAAAATAATGGGTTTATTGACAAATACATTGGGGATGCAGTCATGGCACTGTTTCCTACATCTCCATCTGATGGCGTGCGAGCAGCAATTGATATGCAAAAAGAAGTGAATAAGTACAACCAGCAGCGAGAAAAAAATGGTTTGTTTCCGATCGCGATCGGCATTGGTTTGCACGCGGGCAATTTGATGTTGGGTACCATTGGCGAGCGAGAACGGATGGAAAGTACGGTGATTGCTGATGCAGTGAATCTAGCGTCTCGTTTGGAAGGATTGACTAAAGTTTACGGCGCGGGAATTATCGTTAGCGGTGCAATTATCGATCGCCTGGACGAGCCAGAAAAATATAAGTACAGATTTGTCGATCGAGTAATGGTGAAAGGAAAGACAAATGCTGTGTCGGTGTTTGAAATTTACGATACAGAAACAGAGAAAAGCATTGTACTCAAGCAGCAAACTGCAGAGATTTTTCAAGAAGCTCTCAATTTTTACTACGAGCAAAAATTTGTTGCTGCCCAAAAAGTATTTCAGAATATTTTACAAATCAATCCGGACGATCGGGTAGCAATGCTTTATTTCAAACGCTCTCGCAAGTATCGAATGTACGGAGCCCCGGAGGGGTGGTCGGGCGTGGAAACTTCGACGGAGAAATAGGGCGCGCACTGCAGGCCCTACTGTCTTTAAAAGATGGTTGCACAAATTTTAAAATATATTTGTACAAACGCCTAATTTATTCCAAGTTTTGGAGCCGACAATGCCATCAGCAACGATTTGTTGTTGCTTTTGAAAATTGATGACTGCTTGTTGGGTTTTCGGGCCGAATCCTCCATCAGTATTTACAGAAAATCCGCTGATGTGTAAGAGTCGCTGAAGGTAGCGAACGTCCTCATTTTGCGTGACGCCATCGTTGCGTTTGAGTAGGGGAAAATAACGGCAGGGAGGTAATTCCATGTGAATTGCGTTTGTGGTTTGCATAGTTTGAGTCTCCATTGGTTGTTTGCAAGTTGTTTAAAAGCAGGGCAGCGGGGAAAAGATGTTAATTAATAGTCCTGGATGCACTTTTGATGGGCATAAACGGGGTTTTGGCTTCGCTAAACCCCCAGGTTTTTTAGCGTTTCTGGGGACGTAAAGAAAGTATTGCTGTGAAACAACCCAGTTTCTTGCTACCCGTGCGCCTAGGATTAGTTAACTTGGATTTAACATCCGGGTTCACCGGTATAACAAGCGCCTAATAGATTCCAAGTTTGAGGGCCGACAATGCCATCAACAGCAATCTTATTTTCCTTTTGAAATTTGATGACTGCTTGTTCGGTTTTGGTGCCGAAGAATCCATCAAGTGCTACTGGATATCCGTTTTTAACTAAGGATTGTTGGAGATAGCGCACGTTTTTATTGGCAGTGCTGCTATTATTTCGTTGGAGTGTTGGCAGTGAAGAGCAAATAGGTAATTGAGCGTAAATTGAATTTGTGGTTTGCATGGTTTGATTGGGGATTAGCGGTTTGCAAGTCGTTTGAACTTGCTATTCCCCAGTTGTAGCTGTGGGGGGAAGTGCTTTAACAGTCGCTTTTTATAGTGACGCTTATCTGGGGTAACTCAGATGAGTGACAGCCCCCTATCAAATCCGTTTTGTACAAAGTAATTGTCAAAGGCAAACAGCAGCGAATTTCCATTTTTTATGAACTTTTAGCATCTTTGCCACCAGCCCCACACCATAAGTAAGCCGGCGCCAAAAAACGCCCCTATGTAAACGAGGGCAAAGTCTCCAAATGCTCTCTACTGGCTAACTTAAACCTGTTTACATAGTGTTACATTAAATCCGATAGCATCGAAATTAATATTACCCAGAGTCAGGACACCGCGAGTGCAAGAGTGTCCCTACAATTAATCGGGGTAGGGACACAGCACTGCTGTGTCCTCGGTATCATAAGAAGTGCAACCGGAAACGATATTACACTATTCGGTTTAATCCCGCCTACCTACTTAGGAATGAGAATTAAATAACTTACAATTTATTGTTCTTGTGGGATGGGCGTCCCGCCCGTCCAGAAAGGGCGGGCGGGACGCCCACCCCACTTTCAAGAGTGTAAATTATTTAATTCGCGATCCTTACCTGTAAGGCTGTTGCTGTCGGGAGGGATAGGCTGATTGACGTAGAGAAAGCGAGTCAATCAATCGTGTTACAGCGTAATCGCTCCACTCTTCTATAAGCTGAGTAACGGTCTTTTCTATAGAGGAGGCAAAAATACTGTATTTAAAGCGAGTCAACCATTTGATAGAAAAGGGCGTTGGGGAAAATTGGTCTGGGGTTGGGACTTTAACTTACAAGTGATATCGTAGAATCGGTAGATAGTAGATTTGCGACTGTCAAACAACTTGACAATTGAATCAATGACAATTTCTGTAACTATCGGGTTAAAGTCGGAAATAAAGCCGTCTGCGTCCAGATTTTGCCGAAAAAATTCCTTAGCTCGATCGCACTGATAGCGCATTTCGTCAAAACCAACAATTTTCACCACAAACGTTGTCAGCGGCGAGTTAT
This sequence comes from Microcoleus sp. BROC3, assembly GCF_036702515.1. Lineage (NCBI taxonomy): Bacteria > Bacillati > Cyanobacteriota > Cyanophyceae > Oscillatoriales > Microcoleaceae > Microcoleus > Microcoleus sp. BROC3. The sequence goes on along the minus strand of NZ_JAUBTQ010000013.1, from coordinate 117,259 downwards.
CCAAATCGGTATTAGAAATGCTTTTAGCCCGCCCATTTTCTAATAAATTCAATACTTCCGCTTCTAAACCACTTTTAGGTTTGTAAGGTTTATCTATTTCTGGAAGAAAGCTTTCCAGGCCCACGCATCGAGTAGCTCGATCCGGAAGTTCTCCCATCATCATCGCCAGAGAGACATCGAGTCCAAAACCCGAAGAAAGAACTTCCAGCAGTGCGATAGCAGCCAGTTTGCAGCCCAAATAAAGCTTCGCAATTTCAAGATTGTACTTAGCAGTAGTTTCCCAGCGCTGATACGTGCGATCGTCTGGATATCCCTGAAACTGCCGAAAAATCACCTCAGGCTTGAGGTTATTCAGAAAACCTTCCATCTTCAGCAAAGCAACTCGGTAGTCGCGAATCGTGTAAAAACCCCAGGATGTGAGATTGTGATTGGTTTCCGGCAGTAAATTCCAGGTATTTGCCAAAAAATGGGCTGAACTCTGGTGAGCAAAACTCATCACATCCCGGTTAGAAATTCGCACAGCTTTTTTCACCGTTTCCCGCAGTTCCTCGTCAGTCAAACTGAGTTTAAACAGGCTGTTTATTGCTTGCAATCGGTCATAAAGGTGCTGGCTTACCGTTACTCCCGACTCGGCGAAACGAAACGGAATTGTGGCTTCAATGCAGGCTGAAATTTGAAGCAATTGCTCGCGTTCTAGAAATGGTTCTAGAGCTTTTGCTGCTACCAAAGCGCTGAGAAATTCGTTTTGTCCTGTGAAAGGATTGAGCACTTCCCCAGGTACAAAACCGAATACCAGCATTACCATCTCGAAGGTAGCATCCGCAGAAAGTTCAGATTGCTCCCGAATTTGTAGCTGTTTGTTAACCTCTTTTGTAACAGGAGTGATGTAGTAACTGACGTTAAAGTTAATGCTGTGATCGACTTGCACGTAGACGGTATCGTGAAATAAAGCTGCCAAAACCTCGATCGCATCTTCATTTCCCCCCACATCAAAAATATGTTCGGGAGTGTGAAAAAATCGCCAGGGCCCCATCATCGGCTGAACTATCAGTTCGGCAATCCAAGCGAGTTCACTTGGTTCGACTTTTGCTTCCAGGCGATCGATCGCCCAAGTCAGCCTTTCTAAGCACTGTAAGTATGCCTGTTTGCTATCCATCACAGTCTTTTCCAATAACATTACTGTCACGCCAGCGATCCTAATCCTGTTGTTAGTTTGATTGTTTCGTAGATGCGCCCCGGATTTTTTTATTTGGGATTTTTGAGTTTTTTGTTGAAGATTTTAGCTAGAATTTAGGAGGCAAATACTTACTTGAAGTCACTTAATTTCCTGTAGCTGACCTCCCCTGTTTTCCCAGTCTAATTAGCACAAAGTATGACAAGTAAAGTACATAAATTGCTAAACCTATCAGACCCAACAATCCAAAAAATTGAGGGTTTGCTGTAGCGTGAAACATCTCTTTGTACAGCCAAGGCGGGTCTAACCAAACGCGGCAAAAAGGTTCGTCAATTACCTGAATTTGAGATTTAAAGGCACAGCTTAAGAAGGGAATTTGAGCGATCGCGCCCAAACCGCTGTAAACAGTAATCGCCCACCGCCAAGCTGTAAAAGCCAGTTTCAGGGGCGACTGCGGTCGATCGGCAATTTCTTCGTTTAAATCTTGCCAAAACCACAGACAAGCAGGAATCAAAGCCCTCCCCATCACCGACGACACAAAGCTCACAGGCAGCGCAGCCATCATCAGGTAAAGTGTAATTGCCAGCAAACTCGCCACCCGCCAATAAATAATCGACAAACGGACGATCGCCTCAGCTTTTGCAAAAACAGCCCAAATCAGAACTACCAGCGGGATCGAAATTGTTAATAACACAGACAACCGGTAATCCATCCAAACTAGCGGTTGAAACCAAGGCCCGGTGGCTGCCAATAAAAGACTCAACATCTTTGGGAAAATATACTCACTTATTTATGACAAATTCTACTTTGACACTCTGTACACTCTTGGTGACTGAGATTCTTGGTTCAACGAAGTCACTTGCTTGCGACAGGATTTCTCCAGCCTAAGTAGAGGTGTCTTCTCCCCAAGCGTTAATTCCGGTATGCCCTACCGTACTCGATCGGTTGTCTGTATGTAGTTAGATTTTGGTTCAAATGCAAGTTTTCCTAGACAGCAACAACGTTAAGCGTGACTGCGCACTCAACAATAAGAGGGCGAGTTTTTACGTTGTCTAGTTATACTCAATTTTCAACCTACGACAACGATCGTATCACGCCTAGTACAAGACTCACGAACACTCTTGACCCAACTCCAGAAGTGTCGCTCAAGTCAACCGGACTAAAGTCTCGATCGTTTTCCGCCTCCAGTATTTATAAAAATGCTAAAAAATCAGCGTTGCACAATTTGAGGATGATGCTTATAGGGCAATACGGTTCAGTTAACACTGTTAATTCCCCGGAGATCCCCCTCGCATCCCCCTTAAGAAGGGGGACGCAAGAGCAACTTCTTGTCCCCCCCTTAAAAAGGGGGGCTAGGGGGGATCGGTCTTATCTGAACCGTATTGGCTTATAGGGAGTAGAGGTTAGGTGTCTCGCCTGCTTTGAAAATACACGCCATCGGGATACGAGAGCTCATCCCACACAACAATCAAAATCATCCCGCAATTATGCCATGCCAAAAAATCAGCAACTGGAACACTCTGCTTAATGTTCCAGTTGCTGCTGCAAGGATTGCCAAATTGACTTGGCGCGCTTTCCAATTTCGTATTTGAGACAGGATAGAGGGAAAATCTCGCCATTACTTGGAGGCTGAACCCGTGAAATCCTCCCGCGCCCAAAGTTAGACGGAGGCGCGGGAGGGTAGGCGTAGAGCTAAATTGCTCGTTTATTCGTCGTAGATGCGGCACTCAGCAGCGTCAGGGTTGTCGTCGCAATACTTTTCAAAGGAATTCTTAGGTTTGACTTGCTTTTGGTGGGAAGCTTCTGCTTGCAGTTCTTCAACTGCGTCCCACGCCGCCGCGCATTCCCCGGAAGTGGCGCCCTTGAGGTCACAGACGCTACGAGCGCTTTCTAGTTCTTCTGCAATTTGTTCTTGGATGTTGCCTGCGGGTGTTGTTGTCATAGTCACCTTATTGAGTAAGAAAGGTTTTCTTTTTGGATGTTAGTTTGTGTTGGATTGGCAGTTTCAGTCTGGCGACCAGGCTAATAGTAGCTGGAGATGCCCTACTGTTGCAGCAGGCCAGATAGAAACCATCCATCAACTGCGGTTGCAGCAGGTGTCTCTACTTCCTGCTTTACTCTATCCCGTTGGCGGGTTTTAGTCGCCAGGCATCAATGTAGGTCGAGCCGACCTTACTTTCGATCAAAACATTACATGAAGTTGGTGTGTCAAACTGTATTGAGCTTTATCTTTTAAGATTTAGCTGAAGACGACATTTAACACCAAACAGATTTATTCGACCCTCATGTTAACTTATGTTAACACAAGAACCGCCTTCTGGGGGAATCGATCGCCCGAGAATACCGTCCCGCCAGCGGCCAGTTGCGGTTAGCCTAATGTATAGAGATAGTTTTATAGAGAAGTTCGCCGTATGTACACCGAAAACAAAATGCAGTGGGTCAGCGCTTTATCAACCCGCCCCTCTTTGGAATCCGCCCTCAAAGAAGTTATAGAACAAGCAGATCGAACCTTAGAAGGCCGGGCCGATTTAGCCCTGATATTTATCTCGTCTGCCTTTGCCAGCGAGTATTCTCGGCTGATGCCTTTACTCCGAGAACTGCTGCCGGTGCCAGCGATCCTGGGCTGCGGCGGGGGAGGAGTCATCGGCACGAACCGGGGTGGCCTCACCGAAGAAGTCGAGGGATCTCCGGCAGTCAGCCTGAGTCTGGCCCGTTTGCCGGGAGTGAACGTCAGAACTTTTCACGTCGGTGCAGAAGAACTGCCGGACTTAGACAGTCCCCCGGATACTTGGGTGGATCTCTTGGGCGTGCCGGCCCGGGAAGAACCGCAGTTTATTATTTTCGCCGACCCATTTTCGGCAAAAATTAACGATTTGCTGCAAGGGCTAGATTATGCCTATCCGGGTGCGGCGAAGGTAGGGGGACTCGCCGGCGGGGACGGTGCGGGCAGGGGCGCAGCGCTGTTTTGCAACTATCAGCTTTATCGAGAAGGGACGGTTGGAGTGGCTTTGAGCGGGAATATAGTTTTGGAAACAATAGTCGCTCAAGGCTGCCGGCCGATCGGGCATCCTTATCGGGTGACGGAAGGAGAGCGCAATATTTTGCTGAAACTCGAAGAACAAACCGACGATAGCAGCAGCGGGGGCATCGAGCGATCGCCCTTAGAGGCACTTCGAGAGTTAGTCCAAACTTTGAGCGAAGAAGACCGAGAATTAGCCCAGCACTCGTTATTTGTAGGCTTAGTCAGCGATGAATTCAAGCTGACACTAGAGCCGGGAGATTTCTTAATCCGCAATCTGTTGGGAGTAGATCCGAAAGTGGGGGCGATTGCGATCGGCGATCGAGTCCGTCCCGGACAGCGCATCCAATTTCACCTGCGGGATGCCCGCACCTCCGCAGAAGACCTAGAAATGCTGCTCGATCGCTATCAGCGGGCCGCCGAGTACAGCGGTACATCCAGTGCCGGGGCCTTGATGTTCTCTTGTCTGGGGCGCGGTGAAGGGCTTTACGGCCAGTCGAACTTTGACTCCCGACTGTTTGGCCGATACCTCAAAAACATCCCTCTGAGCGGCTTTTTCTGCAATGGTGAAATCGGCCCCGTCGGCGGCAGCACCTTTCTGCACGGCTACACCTCCGTATTCGGGATTTGCCGCCAAAATTCATAATTTCTGAACTGTTGACTCTTGACTGATGACTGTTGACTGTTGAAAATCTAAAATCTAAAATCTAAAATCTAAAATCGATCGACTGATGACCAATAACTAAAAGCGGCAGTCGCCTGCCGCTTTTAGCTGTCACTAAATGTCTGGAAACCTTAGAAACTAAAGGTAGTCCGCAGGACTCCTACCCAGATATCCTCGTTGTTGTTGTTGTGTTCGGGATTCAGAATCACGTAAACGCCCGGTGTCACCGAGATAAAGTCATTGACTTGGAAGCGATAGAAACCCTCTAAGTGATAAGAGGTGTTGCGGTTTCTGGCGACATCACTCTCGGTAACTTTTGGCGGTACACCGAAGACGAAGCCGAGGACGTTGCCTTGTCGGGCAAAATCTCCCAGGGCCACAGTGATAGCACCATTCTGGATGGTAGCGTCATTGTTGCCGCCCCGCAGTTGTTCAGCCTTCGTATAACCGTACCAACCGCCAATCTGAAAGCGACTGCTGGGTTTGAAGTTAACTTGCACCCCAAAGTTATCTGATGCGGTGGGTGATTGAGCGAAGGGCCGGTTAGCCAAGGCACTGCCGACGCCGCCCATGAGGTTAACATCGCCTGCCCGATTGTATTTCCGGGTGTATGTCAAGCCCAAGTCAAACGGTCTGCTAAAAAAGCCGATCTGACCCAGAGCGCTGAAAGAACCGTCGGAAACGCCCCGGCCGTCTGCTGGGTTGGGAGCGTCGCCGTCGGAGGCCAGATAGCCTGCGGTAGCTCGGAGGCTGCCCAAGTTGAAAGTCACACTTGCGCCTGCTCCCTGTGGCCCGCGGAAGACGGCCGGGTTGCGAACTCCAAATCTGGAAAGTGAACCACTACTCGTAGAGTTACCAAAGGTAGAAGCCTGGTCTGCAATTTCATCTAGGTCAAGTCCTTTAGGACCGACAAAGACTGTAGCGCCACCCATCGGGAACCGATAGTACAACTCGTCTAGTGTGAAATTGCTGTTCTCCGCTCCATCAAAGGCTAGGCGAGCCATGTTAGTACCCGTAGCGGTTGCTGCTGAGTAGTTGGCGACGTTGAGGGCTTGCAAGCGGGTTCTGAGTAAGTCTCGACCGGTGAAGCTGGTGTTGAAGTTCAACCGCACCCGGTAGCCGAGGTTGGTGACTGTTCTATCGTCCTCAAGGTTGATACCATCTCCGACGAAGGTGTCGCTGACGGCAAAAATGGCTTCTCCAGCCAATTTGGTTGTGGTGGAGAACTGGTTGGCTTCGAGTTCTGCGGTGCGAGCTTCTAGGCCGTCTACTCGTCCGCGCAGGGTAGCGAGTTCGGCTGCAAATTCTTCTTGCAGGCGTTGCAAGATGGCTAAGTCGTCTTTGGTGACGAAGGTACCTGTTGACGAGCCAATTAGCTTGGTTACTTGGTCTAAGCAAGCGTTGACGCCGGCTGCAAATTCGTAGCGAGTCAGGGCGCGGTTCCCGCGGTAGGTGCCGTCGGGATAGCCTGCGATACAACCGTAGCGTTCGACTAGGGATTGCAGGGCTTGGAATGCCCAATCTGTCGGCCGCACGTCGGAGAGCTGAGAGACAGATGTCACTTGGGACATGGTTCCCGACTGTTGAGTCGGCTGTGCTTGGGGAGCTGCTGGGACGATCGGGCCGCCCATTCCTCCGGGTACTGTCTGAGCAATTTCTACCTTAGTAGCTGGGGTAGTAGCTGGGGTGCTGGCGACTGCTGGCACTTCAATTTTCGCAGCGGTGTCTGTCGGGCTGCTTTGTAAGGCCAAGTCTGATGCTTGGGGCGACGACGGTTCGACTGTGCTGGCTGCTGCTACGGGTTCAGTCGCTGCTGCTGTGCTGGCGGGAGCGCTTGGGGCTGCTGAGTCGATTTCGCTCGCTGTGGTTTCGAGTGCTGCTGCGCTGGTGTCTGGTTCGATTGCAGCCAGTTTTTCAGGCTGTTTTTCAGCGTCGGCAGAGTTGGCGACCGGGGTTTGGGCAGCTTCAGCGCTGCTGTTTAAAGCCAGCTTTTCTGGGGCAGCAGGGGCTGCTGCAACTGGTTCTGCAACTATTTCTGCAGCTATTTCTGCAATTTTTGACTCAGATGACTGAGCTGTAGCTAGCTGGTTGGCTTCAGCGGTTGCTGGAGCTTCTGCTGCGATCGCAGCGGCACTGACGACTGATGATAACCCCAGAATTGTCGGGGATACTAGCAGTAAATTCCAAAAAGTTCTGTTCATTTTCCTCACACCTTCACACTCTATTCAACTCGATCAGCAATTCCCAACTGCTAATTTTTGTGGTTGCTTGCCTGTTGACAATAACTGCCAAAATAGAACCTATCCATAACTGTTGATTCACAGTAGGCGTGTCTAGTTCCTGGTTGAACGTAGGGGGCTGGCCCCTTGTACGGCCCAGGCATCAATTCAGGTCAAGCCCACATTTCATTACAGTTGATTATACCATCACCTGCTAATTTCATCTCTAGATCGCCAGACTTGCTTGACTTGCTCTGCGGGCGATCGACAACTGGTTTTACGGGTTCGACCACAATCTGCCTCTAACTGACAACTGCCCACAGCCCTCGGTTACGCCAGACTTAACAGACAGTTATAGGTAGGATTGTGGCTGCTTGTCGCATCCCTTATACAGCTTTCTATCCTAGAATGTCAAGCTTTTTAAGCTAACTTTAAACCTCGCGGCGCGGAAGGGGGTATTTTCCAGCCAAGAGTGGGGAACTCAGAGCTAAAGGTTGGTAAATTTACCCCGTCCAAACCAAAGTTCCGGCTTGACCAATTTGGGTTTTTTGATAGCCCCAGCAGTCTCGACTTGCCAGCGCGATCGCCTTTTTTGAGACGGGCCGTCGGCGGATTTAATTTCCCGCTACTTTAACACAATTTTTTTGCGGTCTGGCAGCAGCAGCCGACTGAATCTCTGTTAGCTGAAATTATAGTTTTGTGGCCTCGCTGTCTTGCGTTGGACAACCAGTTATTTTTTTGGCACAGCCTCGGGATCTCAAAGCACATTTTCTCTGTGATTTATGCCACTGCCAAAGTATCCATTGATTCTCCGGGCATCCTGGACGCATCAACCGGGTTTGAGGAACGCAAATACTTGCTTTTAGGCGAGCGCTCGAAGTTAAAAAACCGGGTTTATGAGAGTAAGGAGTGCATCCAGGACGGTTTTAATTTGCTAAGAACACAAGTAAATGTCGGCAGTTATGGGAGGGCGATCGAACAACCTATAGATTGGGCAATGCACTCGCTCTTTCTATGGTATGTTAAATTGATGCGTACCATCTATATTTTTAGACACCATCTCTGACTGGGATGAAAACAAAACTGCGGCTGTTAGTAGTGGTATTATTGCTATTAGGATTGTTCTTTCGCTTCGTCAACATCGACACCAAGTTTTATTGGTACGATGAAGCATTTACTTCCCTGCGGATTTCTGGATACACGCAAACAGAAGTTCTTCATGAAATAAGCAGCGGTCAGTTAGTAGCAGCCCAAGATTTGATGAAATATCAGCGCCTGAATGCGACAAAAAATTTTGGCGATACTGTTAAAAGTTTGGCCATAGAAGAACCTCAACTGCCACCACTGTATTTTCTGGCAGTCAAGTGTTGGGCAAAACTATTCGGTGATTCTCCTGCGGCGATCAGAAGTTTCTCAGTTTGGATGAGTTTGTTAGCGTTTCCTGCCCTGTACTGGCTGTGCCGAGAATTGTTTGCATCGCCGGAAGTTGCGTGGATAGCCGTGGGATTGCTAGCAGTTTCTCCCTTGCACGTGCTTTACGCTCAAGAAGCACGTCCCTACAGTTTGTGGCCGGCGCTGATTTTGCTTTCTTGTGCGTCTCTGCTACGAGCAATGCGGCTGCCAACAAAGCTGAGTTGGAGCATTTACGCAGTAGCAAATATTCTGGGATTTTATACTCATTTATTTAGCTTGTTAGTTGCGTTCGGACACGGAATTTATCTAATAGGAACTCAAGGTTTTACGTTGAATAAAAAGCTAGTGAGTTACTCGATCGCAATTGCCGTGTCGTTGCTAGCATTTCTGCCTTGGATGGTAATTTTACTGATAAATAAAAGCGCAGCATCCGGGGCTACAAGTTGGGCAAATCTAGAAAGTCAGAGGCTATCTTTAGTTAAGAATTGGGCCGGAAATATCGGTCGCGTTTTTTTTGATTTGGGGCTAACTTCTAATGCTATATCGATATATCTTATTGCTTTAATGGCAGCTACTTTAATTTTAGTGGCAATCGTAGGGTATGCAGTTTATTTTCTGTGTTCGGAGACGAGCAAACAGGTTTGGCTGTTTGTGGTGACGATGATGGCGGTGACAGCACTGGCACTCGTGCTGCCGGATGTTATATTGGGAGGAATCCGATCGACTAAAGCTCGCTACCTATTTCCGACTTATTTGGGGATGCAAATCGCTGTTGCTTACCTGTTAGCGACTAAAATTACCGCCCTGGGCGTGCCAAGCTGGAAACGGCAAATGTGGAAAGTTTTGACAGTTGTACTGTTAACGGGCGGCTTGCTGTCGAATGCCGTTAGTTCTCAAGCCGAGACTTGGTGGACTAAGGAATGGGGCCGGGAAAATCCCGAAATTGCTCGCAGGATCGATCGTGCCCCAAAGCCGCTGCTTGTCAGTGATATCTCGGAAGTCAGTCTGGGAAATATACTGTCAATGAGTCATTTGTTAGAACCGAAAGTGCGGCTGCAATTGGTGTTGCTTGACCCGGAAGCGCGCCGTCGAGCTCTGTTGTTTGACAGACCAACTATACCCAATATTCCTAGCGGTTTTAGCGATGTTTTTGTCTACGGGCGATCGCAAAAGTTTAGTGCTAAGCTGGCGAAAATGCAAAACTTAAAAATCGAGCTGCTGTCAGAACAAAAAACCGAAACGCTGTGGCTAGGCAAGTTAGTAAAATAGTGAGGGTTTATGGAAGATTTTGGTATTATTATTGCCTGCTGCGACCAGGATTATCTGTTTGCTAAAGGTTGCTGTGCTAGCATCCGATATTTTCTGGGAGATGTGCCGATTTGTCTGTTGATTGACGGTACGTTTTCTGTGAGTGCTTTGGAAAAGTCTTATGGGGTGCGAGTGATCGATCGCACAACCGTTTCTGAAGAGGTTCTCAGAAAAAGAAGTTTTGGTTGGGGAAAAACTAAAATGATTGCTTTCTGGGAAAGTCCTTGGTCAAATTTTATGGTTTTGGATGCCGATACGATCGTCTGGGGCGATGTTCTCAAGTTGGCTAATTTTCAAGAATTTGATTTTATTGTAGACCAACCTTGTCAGGAAAATTCTGATGCAGATATTTCAAAATTTTTCTTTGACATTCCGGGCGTTGAGAAGCATTTTCCCACTTTTAACTGGTCGAAATATCGAGCCAATTATTTCTGCACTGGTACCTTTTTTGCAAAGCGCGGCGTTTTTAGCTTGGAAGAATACGTAGAAATTTTAGATTTTACGGTGGCAAATCCGGGGATATTTAAGTACGGAGAAATGGGGTTTTTGAACTTTATGATTTTCCGGGCGGCCCAAGAAAATCGGCTGCGGGTGCAGAGTGTGGATATGCAGTTGTTGGTGCCGGATTTTGACCGGGATTTGGTGAAGAAGCGTTTTCCGGTGGAAGAAAGCGGGCCTGGAGCCGATCGCACTCAGGCGACTGTGATTCACTGGTGCGGGCCGAAGCCAACTTTATCTAGTGGGAAAGTTTACTCGGAACCGATGAATTTTTGTCGCCGCAAGTGTCAGGAGGATGTTTGGAACCGGACGGGTTTGGCGGCGGAGATGTCGCTGCAAGTTGAGGATTTACAGCGATCGATCTACGTGTATAAGAATAAGTTTAAGAAGAAGTTTCGCCAGTTGGCGGGGAAGTAAGCAGAATTTTTTAACCGCAGATGTCAGCGGATGCACGCGGATGCACGCGGATTTGGGCTTACCCATCGAGTGGTAAAGTTGGCCCGGCTGGGGGTAAAACTTGGCGGTGAACGCTTACTTTGTGGCTTTCCCGCTGAGTTTGCATTTCGACGGCGATCGCCTCAAATTCGACTTCCATGCAGCCGTAGGGAATCTCTAACTCGATACTTGCTCGGACGTTTCCCAACCCGTTAGATTTAAATTCGGTAATCCAGCGCGGCCCGTCGAGAATCAGGTAGGTTTGCCGATCGTAAACCCAAACTTTCACATAAATCCGGGGCATTAATTCCGGGAGTTGCACTTGCACTTTTACGGGCCCGCCGGCGAGGATTTCGGCGCGCGGCAATTCCAAAATGGGCATCGGTACTAACTCGTCTTCTGGCAAAACGTAGGGAATCGGGGGAGTGTCTTCTGCTGCGACAGTTGCGGTTTTTTGAGCAACTTGTTTCGGCTGCGGGGGTTCGTCAAAGACCACAAATTCTCTGGCTTCCGGGCTAGTGGATTTGGGGTCGGAAATTGTTTCGCTGGTTTCGGCTTGCTGCTGGGTGGGGCTGCTTTCTTCGACAACGGCAATTGCCTCGCTGCTATTGGCGGTGGTTTTTGCAGTGGGCGACAGGGTGGTTGCTTTCAGCCAGTCGGGGGATTCGCCGTTGCTGGCTAAGGAACTCAGTCGCGACCAAAATCGACTTTCGACGTTTAAGGTTTGAAATGCCTGTTTTGTGGGTGCTGGCTGGGTTTCTGGGGCCCTTGTTTCTAATTCGGGGCTGTTTTCGGGTTTTTGGTCTATCGCTCCGATTTCCGCTGTTTTAGGGGAAGTTGGGATGTCTGAGGGTTTGGTTTGTGGGTCGATCGACTCTGCGGCTGTTCGAGGCGAATTGGAGATTTCCGACAGCAATTGCGATCGGCTGCTGTCGGGCAGTTTGTTACCGAATGCGGGCAGTTCTAGGCCGCCGGCACTTGGGGTGTGACGTGAAGCCAGTAGAGGGGGTAGGGCTTCAGCGGTTGGGGTTTCGGCGGGGGATGGAGGGTCTAAAGATTTTTCTACTAGCTTGAGGAAGGATACATTTTTGGCGCTGCGAGGCGGTTTTGAGGCTGTTGGGGAGGGTTCGGCTTGATGCTTTTCTTCGATGAAATTGTCTTTAATTTCCTCTAGCAGGTGCTCTAAACGGGCTGTAATTGTGAATAGTTTGGTGGCTAGGGTAATGCTGCCGCTGGTAAGTATTGCTTCTCCTAAAATTAGGCGGCTTTTGCACTCGGTTGGGATGTAGGTGACGCAGCCAAAGATGCAGGGGGGAACTTGTTCTGGCATCGGCTGCTGGATTTCTGCGAGAATTTGTGAGGTTTGGGGGTCGCGCAGGTAAATTTGCAGTTGTGCTGAACCGATGAGTTGCTTGAGTTCTAGCGCTTCGGATTCGGGGATGAGAGTTGCTGTTTTTCTGGTTTTTTGGGGGGGTTGGGGAATGTCGATTTTGCCGGAAATGATTAAGGGGCGACCGAGTTGGGTGACGAAGGTTTCTCGATCGAGGACGAGTTCGAGTTTGACGTGGGGTTTAGGTTGGGGGGTTTGGGGAATGGGAAATTGGTAGATTTTGGTCTGCTGCGGTGCTGAATCGGCTGGTGGGAGTTGGGTTGGTGCGGGGCGATCGACCGGTGCTGCGATTTGTGGGGCTGCGCGATCGACCGGTGCGGCAATTTGTGGGGCTGCGGCGGAAGTTGCGGGTTCAGTTTGGTCGATCGGCGGTAGGGGTTCGGAAGTTTCCGATTCTGCGGGCAATACTTCCAACTGAACGCCGTACTGCCAAGGTTTTGCTGGTGTTGATTTGGGATCTGGCAAGCAGGAGAGTTCCCACAGTCCGGGCTTGAGCCTGGTGTAGGGAATGATCACGACTAATCCTTCGGGGTTGGTGCGGGCCGATCGGCTTTGGACTTTCCGCTGCGCCCCTTGGTCGAAGGAAGTATGGGTAACGCGAATTTCGATGTCGGTGTTGGGGTGCTGAATGCGAGCAACCACACGGTATTTGCCTTCTAGAATTTCCACGTCGGAGGTTTCTAGGGGCAACCAGGCGCGATCGCCCTCTTTCTGTAGCAAAAATTCTAATTTTTTCATCTTTCTTTCCCCTTGAAGGCTCCCGCTTGATTCGTCACAACTTGGCAGCGGGCTGTTGAGCGACAGCTACAGGCATTGAATTACTTTATGTTTTATAGCCTATCACCTGTGTCGGTCAAGAGGCCCACTTACCAAGGACTGCCGATAATGCTGAAAGCTGCCCAATAATAGGGATGGGATAAATCTTTGCTGTCGAGTTTGGGGATGGACGGGGGCAAGGGAATGTCGCCTCGCGCACTTCGCAGTTGACCGCCTTCGATCGTCACTTTGCCTGATAGCGCGGCAATTTGTGCTTGCCTGAGAGCTTCCGCTTTAATCATTGGAGGGTCGTTTGGCCTGCGGATTTTTAACTGCTGGTAAAACTCACTCATCAGGGCTAGAGTCCCCGCATCGCTGACGTACCACAAGCTGGCGAGGGCTGATTTTGCTCCCGATTGCAGCGCTAAACCGGCAAATCCGAGTTCTGCTTCTTTGTCTCCCAAGGCGGTTCTGCAGGCGCTTAATACTAACAGTTCAAGAGGCGGATTGTTCCATTTTAAATCTCTCATTTGATCTAGTCTAAGTTGCGTGTCCCAAAATTGAATGTAGGAGTTATTTGGGGTTCCGGGGCGGAATTCCGCGTGGGTGGCAAGGTGGATGATTCCGTATCTTTGTTGCAGTCGCTGGGATTGCAAGTTTACTATAGTGAAATCTTCGTTGAGAAAGGATTGACCGGGCCACTGTCGGGCGATCGCGCTCAATTCTAACGGCACTGCTGGCAGCGGTTCTTTGTTCGCCGTTTCTGAAAAAATTGATGCTCCCATTGCTAGGACTTGGGCGTTTCTGAGGTCGGTGTAATTGCTGTCTGTGAATTTGAAGGCGGGGATGCGGGCGAGGCTATATTTTTGGATCAGAAATTGCTGTCCGTCGTGCATTGCTGCTAGGGGTACGGTTCGCAAACCTTCGCCGACGCAGAACAGCAAGGTTTCAATTCTTGCTGTTTGCAAATCTGTTTCTAGGGGTGCAATTATCCATTTGTAGAGTTGTTGGGCTGGTTCTAGATAGCTGGTGGTGTTGATTTTTACGGGGTTGGTGATTTCGCTGCTGAATTCTTTGACTGCTGAGAGCAGTTTCTCTTGTTTGGCTTCCGGGACGCTGCGGAGAATGGGCGGGCGATCGGGCAATATTAAGATTAATTCTAGTTGGTCGGTACGCGGGATAGCGTAAATTAAAGCTGGTTTTTTCTTTGTTTGAACTGCTAGGCGGGAGAGAGTTTCTGATATTGCTTGGGCGGTTTTCGCACGGGTACTAAAGTCTTGTTCAAAGTATTTTTGATAGTCTTCTTCCCAGTCTTGTTCGATTCTGGTTACGGCTTCGGTGAGGTTTCCCCGATCGAGTAAATTTCTCATTTCTTGCCCGTTAAGCCCGCCCTGGCCTGTGTTTTGGGCAATTGTAGCGAGGTTCGCCGTGCTCCAGCAGAAAAATATTGCTGTCAAACAGTAAAAAATAGCTTTTTTAATTTTTTTATGAGTCGCGTGTTTTTGGCGTTGCTGCGGGGATTGATAGTGCATGGTTTTGGGGCGGTTGAGGGCGCAGTTGGCGGCAGCAGTTGGCAAAAGTTGGGATGTGGCTGGGAATATTTGACTGTGCTGGCGATCGCCGCACAATTATAGCATTCAAGACAAATTGGAGATATCTGCCGTAGGGTGTGTACACCAGCACCAACAGAGTCGCCGCGCCAAGAAATTCGCGATTTATGTAAACTTTTGTAAAGTAGGCAGAAGTTTTGCATCAACAGGACTTACGCAAAAACCCGGTTTCTTCAAGTAAGTCCTGTTTTCTACATAACAGCCAGGTACATTTAACCGGCATTATCTCTACGGGCGTCTTTGACTTTTTGTCGCACATCTGCAGTTCTCAAGTTGAATCGGGTTTTGTCTTGGTGTTGAGTGAGGAATACCCTGAATCGAGCGCCGATATATTGAGTTACTTCAGTAGATATATTCTATGTATTTACTTATTTTAAAATAGTTAGGTTTTTTCGCGCCAACTTACTTAAAGCTCGACTGATTAATTGTTTTGCCTCGGATATCTGCCCGGTTATTTCGTACAATTCACTGAGACTGCTTTTGGCATAAGATTTTGCCCGCAAATCTCCTAATTTTTTAGCATCATTGGTGGCGGTTGCCCAGAGTTGAGCAACATAAATTAATGCGGGTTGTTCGATTTTTTTGAGTGGCACGATCGTTCTGCGGTTAAAAACTCTAAAATTTATTGCACTTTTCCCGATCCAATAAGTGTGGCATATATCACTCACACCCCTAAGTTATCAATAAAAACACCTAATTATTTAGAGGATTTTACGCTATGCGGTCGATCGCTTTTTCCTTGTTGATTCTTGGTTCTCTCGCGACGATAACTGAAGCCTGCTTCCTTCCGCTATACATTGTGTGCGATCGCACCGTGCCAAGTGCGATCGGACTGGGGAATGTGTCTTAGTATTTCTTCACATATCCTGCTTTCGGTCTATGATATATGCCTTATGGCGTATTTGTGTTTAAAGCCCGTTACCGCGTACCGCTGATGAGTCAATCAACCAATTCACCGCTATCCCAACCAGTTTCTCGAAGAACCGCCCTCAAATTCCTCGGAGTCGGTGCCGCAGGCGGGCTGCTGGGCTACTCTCGATTTTCCAAGCCAGAGCCCACCATTTTTGTGCAAGATTCTCTTGACTTGCCGCGAATGCTGAATCAGCGCAAAACCGTTGCAGTTGTAGGGGCAGGCTTGGCCGGGCTCGCCTGTGCCTACGAACTGTCCCAGCGGGGTTTCGCCGTAACATTGCTCGACAAATCGCCCCAACTCGGCGGCAAAATTGCTAGTTGGCCGATACAAGTCGGGAACGAAACTTTTATGATGGAACACGGTTTCCACGGCTTTTTTCCGCAATATTACAACCTCAAAAGTGTGGTTGAAGAACTAGAAATTACCGATAACTTTGTATCTTTAGAATCCTACGCCGTTGTGTTTCGAGACGGCAAATACAAACCCGAAGTTTTCCGTCCCAACCATTCAGCTTTTCCCTGGAATATAGTTGACTTGGGGATATCTTCTCCCAATCGGCTCAAGTGGGGAATCAATCTGACAAAACCCGCTCACTGGCAAGTGTTTCGAGAAATCGGCGGTTTTCAAACTCAAAAAACTTTCGATCGTCTCGACAATATATCAGTTGCCGACTGGGTAAAAGGTGAATTTCCGCGCGGACTTTATGACTTGTATTTTCTGCCTTTTGCCAAGTCCAGCCTCAACGCTCCCGACGAATTGAGCGCGGGAGAATTAATGCAATTTTTCCACTTTTACTTTTTCGGAAATCCAGAGGGTTTGGCTTTCAACGGCACGCGGCAAGATATGGGCACGAGTTTGGTGCAGCCTATTGCCAAAGCCATTGAAAGCAAAGGCGGCAAAGTATTAACGGATGTCGCAGTCAGTGACATTCGCTGGGAAAACGGTCAGATTGATTCTTTGACTTACCAGTCTGGAGACGTGCAAACTAAAATACCTTTTTGGGTGAAGCGAAACGCGCTGTTAACTGACAGCAACTCTACCGAATATTTCGGCGCTGGGGACAGCGTATTTGCCGCTGCACCGTCGGGTAAAGAGGCAATCTCTCTGAGCTGCACTCACCAAGGCTGCACAGTTCATAAACAAAACGACGGTCAATTTCACTGTCCTTGTCACGGAGCAGTTTTTGATGCCGAAGGACGGGTTGTCAGCGGGCCTGCTCAGCGGGATTTGCCTCGATTTAAGGTAGTCGATGAAAAAGCAGATGAAATACAGTTAGTAGCCGCGGTTAACCAATCGCAGCCGCAAAAATTGGTAGAAACATTGAAGGCTGATTACTATGTTTTTGCGGCCGATGTTCCGGGGATGCAGCATTTGTTTAGTTTGACCAGCGGTGAGGTAAATCCGCAGGTGCACAGCCGAATCGAGAGCTTGAAAATAGCCGATCCGTTTGCGGTGGGCCGTTTTTGGTTCGATCGCGAATTTCCCTGGGAACACAGCAATTTCAGTTCGCTTTCCGGCTACAAACTGACTGACAGCATCACGCTTTACCACCGAATTCAGGATCAGTTCATCGAGTGGAATCAGAAAACTGGCGGTAGTGTAGTGGAACTGCACGCTTATTGTTACAAGGAGAAGGAATTTCCCAACCAGGAAGTTTTGCTTGCTACTTTTGAGCAAGAATTGTACGAAATTGTACCGGAATTAAAAGAGGCAAATATGCTGCACCGGGAATTGGTAAATCAAAAGAATTTCTCTGGATATCCGCCCGGTAGCTATGCAGAACGACCGGAGACTTGCTGCGCTGTTCCCAATCTGTTGTTTGCGGGAGATTGGGTGAAAATGCCGTTTCCGTGCGGTTTAATGGAAAGGGCAGTGAGCAGCGGTTTGTTGGCCGCTAATGCTATTTTATATCAGGAGGGTTTGCAGAGGCGATCGCTCTTGACGGTGAATCCCGAAGGCGTGTTAAAAATCTAAGGTTTGCAGCGGGGGCGGGTTTTATAAATCGTCAATTATTGGCTGCTATTCTCGGTGAAAACCGCCCCCAGCCATACCATTTTAGATTTTAGATTTTAGATTTTAGAATTGAAGAATTGGGAATGACCCGCCCCAAAATGGATACCGTGCCACGTACTCCTGTCGTGGAGAGATAAAAATTTGCTATCCTATTTCAACCTCCCAGATTCATTTGTGGAGTAAATCTAAAATCTAAAATCTAAAATCTAAAATCTAAAATCGACTGACTGATTCAATAAGGGTTTGGAGGTTTGCTACAGTTGCATTCTTTTTTTAAGATAAGTTATGGTTTGTGGGTGTGGTTTCGCTGAGAAGAAAAGGCAGAGCTTGGAAAAAAAATATCTGCGTTGAGCTGGGTGCATCTGCGGTTAAAATAGTCAATAAGTATAAAGCAATAATAGATGCTGAAGAGTAACTGCAAAATTCGCAATAAATCTGTAATGTTTGATGCTTTTGCAACAGAATACGATTTCGCCGCCACTTTGCAAAGCCAGAATGATTTCTTTATTAAAAACCTATCGACTAGCAAAGGTGCAGCATTAGATATTGGCTGCGGTTCGGGAATTCTTGCTTTTGAATTAGCCCAGTATTACGATAATGTAGTCGCCGTCGATTTATCAGCAAAAATGCTAGCTATAGCCCGTCAAAAACGCTCAGCTCCTAATATCGAATACATCCAAATGGATGCCAGTAAGTTAGTGTTAGACCGCAAATTTGATTTAATAGTTAGTGCTGCTACTTTCCACCACTTGCACAATCTCCCCGCAGCCCTCTCTGCAATTAAAAAAATGTTAAATCCGCACGGAAAAATCGTCTTTTTAGATAATATATCGGAAGTCGAAACACCTGCTACAGTAGGCTACATATTAGGTGCAGCAAGAGATTTTATTCCTGACTGTTCCAAATACGGATTTCGCAATGCTTCAAGATTATTAAGATTTAGAGTTTCGCCAAGCTGGTTGAAGCATTTAGCTAGCGACAGGTATTTGTCAGAAGGGAGATTTAGAAAAATTTACGGTCGTTGCTTTCCGGGCTGTTATTTTGTAAAATTGGGTTGTTTTATGGGCGTAATTTGGGAACATTTGTAATGCAAAACAACGCGATAAAATCGGTATCTGCAAGGGGAGAAAAAACTCATATCCGCCAGTTGGGCATTAATCTCGATCGCTGGTATGCCATCGCCCGCAGCACCGAGGTGCAAACTCAGCCGCTAGCTGCAAAAATCTGGAATCGGGCGATCGTACTTTTCCGCGACAGTGCAGGTAAAATCAACGCTTTAGAAGATAGATGTCCGCACCGGCAAGTTAAACTCAGCCACGGCAAAGTTAAAGGCGATTTGATCGAATGTGCTTACCACGGATGGCGGTTAAATGCAAGGGGAGAATGCGCCGAAGTCGATTATTTAGCAGAAAATCAAAAGCTACCTAACTGCAAAATTCGCTCCTATCCAGTCAAAGAACAAAACGGTTTTATCTGGCTGTTTCCCGGCGACGAAACCCAAGCCGAAAAAATAGATTTATTGGAATTGCCAGAGTGGGAACATCTAAATTATATTGCCACAGTTTCAGTCATCGACTGTCAGGCACACTATTCATTTTTAATTGAAAACTTGATGGATATGTACCACGGACACTTGCACGATGATTGGCAAGCTTGGGCAAATCCGGTGTTAGATACTTTAGAAGAAAACGAGCATCAAGTAACTGCTAGCTATCAGGCACAAAGTTATTACAAAATAGATAAAATTTGGTCAATTTCTCAGTTGTTTTTTAAGTCTCTGCGCCGACTGCACCCGGAACCGCTAGAGGTGAGTTATGTTTACCCGCACTGGGTTTCAACTTTGGGGAGCGACTTTAAGATTTACTGCTTGGTTTGTCCGGTGAGCGAGACAGCAACTCGGGCTTATTTAATTCACTTTACCTCATTAAATGCGTTTTGGCGGCTGCACAAATTGCCTGTATGGTTTCGCAAGTTTATCAAAGATAGTTGTTTCGGTGCTGCTCAAAAATTATTAGATGGTTTGGTGCGGCAGGATGTGTTAATGATTGAAGAAGAACAGCAGGCTTTTTTGCATAATTCAGAAAGAAAAAATTATGAATTAAATCGGGCTTTAGCTAGCGTGCAAAAGTTGATGAGAAGTCAGGCGGAAAATGAATAATTCAGTCACAGATTGAAATCTGCCCAGGCTAATATGTATATTTCACAAAAATCATGGAAGTACAACCGAGGGAAATTCGGCGTTATATTATAAGTGATGGCAGAGTTCCTTTTGCTGAGTGGATAGATTCCCTGCGCGATCGCAATACCAGAGCTAAAATTAACAATAGGCTGAGACGAGTAAGTCTTGGCAATCTGGGAGATTATCGCTCAGTAGGAGGAGGGGTTTTTGAACTTAGAATTGACTGGGGGCCAGGCTACTGCGTCTACTTCGGACAAATCGGATTAACAATTGTGCTTCTCCTCTGCGGGGGCGATAAAAGCACTCAAGATAGAGACATTCTCAAGGCTAAGGAGTATTGGGCAGAATATGAAGAACGTGATAGCGCCAACCAGTGATAGCTGGCTGAATGCACTAATTGAATCTCTAAAAAACCCCGCAGAAGCTGCGGCTTACCTGAGTGTGGCTTTAGAAGCAGAATCACCGGATTCTCAACTGCTGCGGGCGGAAATTCAAGACGTAATTGATGCACGTTTGCTGGCGAACAATCTTTCAAAGCAAGCTCAAGTACATCACGAGAAACTCGATAAAATGCTTTCGGAAAGTGGCGCTTCTGAACTTTACACTTTGATCGCGTTATTGGATGCGCTAGGATTTAGACTAAGAGTTACTTTAAAAGAAGATGAATTGGCGATCGGGGAATGAAACCGAGCGCAATTCATCTGCGTTAATCCGCGTGCATCAGCGGTAAAAAAATCTAAATTCCGCAGCAAAAACTTTACTTTTTAGGCCGCTGCTGCTGGTAAACGCTGACAACCTTATCCGCATAAGTAGCAGTTGCGCCACTTTTGCAAGCTGCGGAGTCCCCTGTCATCCACCAGCAAGCGGCGCGGCGTACAGCGGTTAATTCATTGTTGCTGCTAGCTTTGTATTCGTCGCGCAGCAAATCGCTCACGATACAGGTAACAATTGATTTGGCTTTTGTCGCGTCGGCTTCAAATTGTTGGGGTGTTAAATCTTGTTTGGTACAGAATTTTGCCCAGCGGGAAATATTGCCCGGTAAAACTTGCCACTGACTGTACATTCCGTCATTTGCTGCTTGTGGCGGGGCGGCTTGTCGCATTGCTTCTACGAGGGCGGAAACTTGCGCGTCGGTGACTGATTGCGCTGTGGCTGGAAGTGCTTGCAATCCGAGGCTAATTATCAGGCTGCCGAATAGTAGATTGGTTTTTGCGATCGATTTAAAATTCATTCACAATGCCCTGTTTGATTTAAACTTTGTTTCCTCAAACAAGGTTTACTATTTTGTCGAGCAAATGCCTCTGTCTTAAGTATGATTTGCCCACTTAATGCACTGTCGATCGCCCTACGATAGAAATTGTTAATCAAGTACGATAAAATCATGGAAGTACAACCCAGGGAAATTCGACGTTACACTACAGCAGAGGGTAGGGCACCATTCACCGAGTGGCTTGATGCCCTCCGCGATCGGAATGTTAGAGTTAGAATCAAATCTAGGCTTGACCGAGTTGAGCAAGGTAATCTCGGAGATTTCAAGTCAGTGGGACAAGGAGTTTTTGAACTCAGAATTAATTATGGCCCGGGCTACCGCCTCTACTTCGGACAAGTCGGCTTGACAATTGTGGTAATCCTCATAGCTGGGGATAAAAGCACCCAAGAACAGGACATTCGACAAGCTATAGAATACTGGACAGATTATGAAAAACGTGAAAGCACCGACAAGTGATAGCTACCGCGAGTACCTAATTGAATCTCTCAAAGAGCCGGAAGAAGCTGCTGGTTTTATCGGCGCTATTTTGGAAGAAAAAGACCCTGAACCCGCACTTTTGAGAAATGCCATCAGAAAGGTTATTGAGGCTAGAATCAGGATGAATGCTCTTTCGGAGTCAGCAAAACAGCATCACGAAAAACTCGACAAGATGCTGACAGCAAGTGGCGGTTCGGAAATTTACAGCTTTGTAGAATTGCTCGAAGCATTAGGATTTAAACTAGAAATTACTGTCGCAGATAGTGAGTTGTCGGCTGACTCGGAATCAAAGGATTTGGGGGAATCAGGATTATCGCCCGAACCAGTAGTAATTAATCCCAGTTAATGAGTAAATCGCGCGCTCACCCTTCCCTCACAAAATCTAACAATCGGTGAGCCATTTCTAGCTTGCTGCAAGGTGCTATTTCTACTTGCTTGCCGGCGGCATTAATTAATATTGCTTGATTGGTATTGCTGCCGAAACCTGCACCTATTCGATCGATCGGGTTTGCGGCAATTACATCTAGTTTCTTCGCCCGCAATTTCTCCACAGCCGGCTTGACAATATCCCCAGTTTGTGCTGCAAACCCGATTAATTTTTGGTGCGGCTGTTTCAAATTTCCCAACTCTGCCACAATATCCGCTACCGGTGCCAAAGGCAAACTATTCGGAAGCGATCGCTTCGGCAATTTCTCACTGCTGTACTCAGCCGGTTTCACATCCGCTACCGCCGCCGCCATCACCGTCAAATCCGCATCGTGAAAGCATTGCACCATCGCCTGCCGCATTTCTCGTGCACTGGTAACTGCGATCGCCCGCACACCTGAGATCGGCAATTCGCCAGTTATACTGTGTACCAGCGTCACTGTAGCGCCGCGGTGCTGTGCAGCTTGCGCTAAAGCTATGCCCATTTTGCCCGTGGAAGGATTGCCGATAAACCGCACCGGATCGAGGTGTTCCCGCGTTCCTCCCGCACTGATCAACACCCGAAGCCCCGCTAAATCTCGATCGCCCTTCGCATACAACAGCGATTCAATATGAGGCAAAATCTCACCAGGTTCTGCCATCCGGCCGACACCCGCGCGATCGCACGCCAGCATTCCCGCCCCCGGATTCGCAGCATGATAGCGCCGATAAGTCAACACTTCCCGCCAATTCCGCTGCACCGCCGGCTGTTCCCACATATCCGTATTCATCGCCGGTGCCAGCAAAATTGGGCAAGTAGAAGCTAAGACAGTATTAGTCAGCAAATTATCAGCAAAACCCCCCGCCAACTTAGCCAAAGTATTAGCTGTCAAAGGAGCAATAACAAAAACTTCCGCCCATTCTCCCAGTTGAATGTGCAGGGGGCGGCCGTGATTTGCTTGCCAAAAATCTTTGTCAGTAAAAGCAGGATGGCGGCAAAGAGTAGCAAAAGTCAAAGGCGTTACAAACTCTGCGGCCGCATCAGTAAGAATAGCTTTAACTTCAGATCCAGCTTTCGCTAAAGTGGAAACTACTTCGCAAACTTTGTAAGCCGCAATCCCGCCACTAACGCCGATTAAAATTCGTCTGCCCTTCATGTCATACCATTTTAGATTTTAGATTTTAGATTTTAGATTTTAAATTGGGAATGACTGATGAATACCAGGGTTGAGAGCTGGCCTACATTCACATTCTTTTTTGAAACGGGTGTCATTTTATCATAAAAAAGAATCAAGAAAGAAATTAAGATAACAACAGACTCAAATCCCTCACTCATCTGTTTAATCTGCAACAAAATATGCTGCTAACTTCTTCCTCAATTCCGTCGAAATTTTTCAGCTAGATTTTTAAGTCTATGCTTCGTCGTAGGCTTCCATATCCAGAAGGTGGAGATAAGGTTCAACCAGCTCCGGCCGCTGAAAGGCAAGCGATCGCAACAAATGCCAATCATTCAATCCCTCAAAAGGATCTGTATAATCGTCAACTTCCAAACGGACAGCCAATTCTGCCACGTCCTGAGAAGTAAGTACAGCAATATCGCGCGATGCTTTGGTTAAAGTTTTCATTTTTTTCCCCTGCCCGAGACTTCCGCCATACTATATATTAAACCTTTAATCAGATTTCGACACAGTTTCTACAACAAAACTTCGCATTACATCTATAACTTCCGGCAGAATCTCGTGTCCCATGTTAAATTCTTGATACTGCACCGCAGCTTCCCAAGCAGTCAAACTGTCGCGCGATCGCACACCAGCACTAACGGGCACAATAGTATCTTGAGTACCGTGTACGATTAAAACAGGTGGTAAAACACTCCCCGCAACTGGCGAAATCGACGGGTGCAAATAACCGCTCAGACAAATTAAACCGGCTACGGGCAAAGTCAATCCCACATCTAGAGTCATCGCTCCACCTTGAGAAAAACCGCCTAAAATTGTGCGAGACAAAGGCACACCCGTGCTGCTTTCCAAAGACAGCAAAAATTCCCTCAGCAATTGCCGACTTTGTACCAATCCCTGAGCGTCTTGATTTTGAAGGTCATACCACATTTTGCCGCCCCTTGCGTGGGGATGGGGAAACGGGGCATCGGGAAACACAAACTGATAATCCGGCAGATTGAAAGCCGGTGCTAAGGAAGTCAAATCCCGAGCATTAGCACCCCATCCGTGCAAAGCGACAATCAAAGCGACAGGTTTGCGATCGGTTGTGGGCGGAATGCTAATAGATTGTAAAGACATCGTAATTAGTAATTGGTAATCTGGCATTGCTACAATTATAAATTGTCGCGGCGGCTAAAACCCCAGATATTTGTTTTGGTGAGATTTGACTGGAAATGAGCACGCGCTGGCGAAGAACTATAACCGTTGACTGTTGACTGTTGACTGTTGACTGTTGAAAGTAGAGTGCGAAATCCGAAACTTTCCCAGGTAGAGTTCGGATAATTCACATTTTCTAAACAGGAATTAGGGAGCCTCTCATATTTGTAAAAACACTTCTTCTGGCTCCTTCTTTCTGACTCTTTACCCGCAGCAAGAGAGCCTCTTGTCTCCTGCCTCCTGTCTCCAATTTATAGCTGGGCTGCTTTCATTGAGATGCTCCCAGTAAGACTCAGCTAAAACCGAGATTTCTCCCGCTCATTCAAATTGACACCTACTGCCGGTGAAACCTTAGAAACAGATTGCTCGAACTGTTGCCGTATGGGTATCTCAATCCAGAATTCAGTTCCCTCTCCCGGAGCCGATACGCACCTGAGCGAACCGCGATGTTTTTCCACTATTTGATAGCCGATAGACAATCCCAATCCAGTACCTTTCCCTACAGGTTTGGTAGTAAAAAACGGCTCAAATAAACGTTTTTTTACATTTTCCGTCATGCCCGCTCCATTGTCAGCGATTCGCACGCATACACAATTAGAACTTAAAAGTTCAGTGCGAATCCGAATAGTAGGTAAAAAGGCAGAATTTGATTGATTTTGCACGACAGCAAAACAATGATTTGCTTCGTCATATAAAATATCAATAGCATTAGTCAAAACATTCATAAATACCTGATTTAATTGTCCAGCCCAGCACTCCACCAAGGGCAAATTTCCGTATTCTTTGATGACCTGGATGCCCGGAAAATCAGCTTTAGGTTTCAGCCGACTATCCAAAATCATCAAGGTGCTGTCAATGCCTTGGTGAATGTCAACCGACTTCATTTCAGCTTCATCCAAGCGCGAAAAATTCCGCAGAGAAAGCACGATTTCGCGGATGCGTTCAGCTCCCAAATTCATAGATTTTAGGATTTTAGGCAAGTCTTGACTGATAAAATCCAATTCGATCTCTTTTAGTTTCGCTTGCACTTCGGGTGTTGGGTTCGGATATTGCTGCTGGTATATTTCTACAAGTTCCAGCAAGTTTTGAGTATATTCGCCTGTATGGATCAGGTTGCCAGAGATGAAGTTGACAGGATTGTTAATTTCGTGGGCAACTCCAGCCACCAACTGCCCCAAGCTGGACATTTTTTCAGTTTGGATGAGTTTCAATTGAGCGGCCTGCAAATTTTTCAGTGCCGTTTCTAGTTCAGCGGTGCGCTCTTTTAGTTGAATTGTACGATCGTACACTTGCTGTTCTACTTTTGCGGTACGTTCTACAGACATCAACAGGTAAATCGTCAAGCTGCCAGTCATCAATAGTCCGATCGCGCCAATTGCCAGCGAACCCTGATGCGTCCTCAGACTGTTGTACCCATTCCCGGGCAAAACTAGCAGCATCCACTGGCGGTCTGCTACGTTAAATAAGCGAGTGCAAGCACTCAGATATTGACAGATTTTTCCCCGCAAATTAGCTAACTCTGGCTTTTCGTGTTTTGGGTTATCTATCAACTGCTTAGCTTGTGAGTCGTATCGCACCAGAAAGCGTTCTTTCTCTATAGCAGAGTTGTCATAGAGGTAAAAATTAATGTTGTCTAAATTTAGCGATTCTAAAGAGAAATCGACCATATTGGTAATCTGAAACAGACCCGCAATAACTCCCATCAGGTTTTGGCGGCTGTTGACCGAGTTATCTGCAGAATTTGTGCGGCTGGGTACTGGTAGAAATACTTGCAATCCCGGTTGATTGTTGCTGACTAATCTAATCCGCGCGGAAGCCGCTATTTTCCCGGTATTCACCGATTTCTCTAAAGCTGCTTTGCGCTCGGGGTTGGAGGCAACATCAAAACCGAGCAGTTTGTTATCTTCTTCTAGTGCTTCTCTGTAGGTAATTGGAAAATATTCCGATCGCACTTTTGCTTCGATCGGCTGTTGGTCAGGAGCTCGCTCGTAAATTTGAAATGCCGGAAAACCTTCGGCTCGAATTGTCCGTTCGTAAGCTGCTTTTTGGGCAGCAGGCACGCGCCGAATCCAGTTAACAGAATGTATAGCAGAATTTCGGGAAAGTGCAGGTTGAGCGAATTGCTTAAAATCTTGTCTGGTAACTTCAGTAGATGCGCTGTAGAATGCTTCAAGTGAGTACAGAAATTCTAAATTTTTATTGATGCTTTGCTGCAATGCCACATTCAGGCGATCGGCTTGCTGATGAAATTCAGCTTGCATTCGTTGGTTTTCCCCATCCCAAACGACTGCTGCGGCTGCCAAGGACAAGCTTGTACCGGTGCAAAGAGTCAGCGCTGCTGGAATGTAGCGACGGTGAGACAGTAAAATTTCCGTCACCGAATTAAACCAATTGCTCGCAACATTCATATTCTCAAACCTTCTGCCACCGGAGTGTAATTCGTTTAAATACTTGTGAAATTCCTTGATAACACGAAGGACAGCGCAGAAACTAAATTGTCTAAAAACTTATAATCGCACGAATAGGACTTACCCTGAGAAAGGCGATTTGTACCAAAATATTGGTGTGGTAACGGCAAATCGGGGAAGAAATCGGTTTCTTACGAATAGTGCATCCACGACTGAGGAATTGAAACCAATTG
This sequence comes from Microcoleus sp. BROC3, assembly GCF_036702515.1. Classification (NCBI taxonomy): domain Bacteria; kingdom Bacillati; phylum Cyanobacteriota; class Cyanophyceae; order Oscillatoriales; family Microcoleaceae; genus Microcoleus; species Microcoleus sp. BROC3. Next base: position 90,500 of record NZ_JAUBTQ010000013.1, on the reverse strand, counting down.
TAACTAACTGTAACGAAGCGAGTTCCTATCTGGGCGCTCCCCAACTTCCTGCCCCGGAAGAACCCAGGAACGAGAAAAATTATTTAAAATCTTGTAGGGCGGACACTCCTGGCCCGCCCTACAAAGCAAAGTTAAATCCAGAACAGCTTACAAAACAGTCCCTATTTCCTTCAAATAAACCCGTGTAAACGGTTCATCATCGCCCAGAGTATACTGTTCGATCAATCCCTGGCGGCGAATAGAAATACTACTTCCTTCCCTCACCACCACAGTATCGTCATCAGTGCTTTCTCTGACCAACATCATCTCAGTTTCTCCCGGATTGTCCAGCACCACCATATTGCTGCCCCGATAAAACATTCCCTCATCTTCCAAAATATCTTCGGGATATTCAGCAATTAACAAATCGAGCTTGGGATGCCGCAGCAAACTTTGCACGTTAAGATGGTAATTTTTATTCAAAACTTTTTCAGAACGGTTGACAAAAAGTCCACCGCGACAAACAGCACCGATTGTCCAATCGGGATGCTGCAACAGAATGTGGTCGATGGTTTCTTGCAGTTCTTGCACCGAAATTCGGTTGAAAGTAATAATCGGAATTCTGGCGGATTTTCCCGATTGAAAGAAAGTTTCGATTATATGCGAAGGCACATCAACACCTTCGCCGACAGCCGGGTTGAGGTGCATGAAAATTCCCGGCGCGGCATTGATCTCGATAATCCCAAAATTGCCTGTTTTCCAAGATTTGGTGAGAGTTTCTGTTACCACATCAATCCCCAAACAAGTTAACCGAAAATGTAGGGCGATATCTTGAGCCAAAACAATGTTATCCGGGTGAATAGTGCGGGTAGCGTCGATGCTGACGCCGCCTGCAGAAAGATTGGCGACTTTGCGCAGAGACACAGTGCGATCGCCCTCTAGGACACTATCCAATGACAGCCCTTGTTCTTCCAGATACATTTCCATCGCTTCGTCGGACTGAATTTTGCTCAGGGCCGAAGTTGGCGTATCCAAACGTTCTGGTTTGCGGTTTTCGCGGCGGATCAATTCGCGAATTGTTGAGTCGCCGTCCCCTGTTACCCAAGCGGGCCGGCGTTCAGTTGCAGAAACAAATTTGCCGTCAACGCACAGCAGCCTAAAATCCGCTCCTTTGATGCTGTTCTCCACAATTACTCGCACCGGATCTGTTTCGGGAATTGCCTTAACTGCTCTTTTAAAAGCTGCCTGCAATTCCTCACCATCTCGGACATCTGCTGTGACGCCAATTCCTTTATGACCGACTACTGGTTTGATAGCAACTGGGTAGCCAATTTCTCTAGCAACTGCCAGAGCTCCGTTTTCTGTGGAGACGATATCGCCTTTGGGAACAGGAAATCCTAATGTAGCGAGAAAAGCTTTACAATCGTCTTTGCGCGTGGTAAAATCTGAGTCTAAATGGCTGTCAGAATCAAAGGTAGTTGCAGAGCCGCGAACCAGTTTTTTGCCGTACCCGTATTGCATTAGTCCTTCATCCCACAAATAAAATGCGGGAATGCCTTTTTGGGATGCCGATCGCATTAACGAATAAACTGTCGGGCCTCCGTAAACTGACTGCCGGAACATATTTTGCAGCGCGCCCATTTGTGCTTCCAAGGGAAAGTCTTGATTTTGATTGATGGCTTCAAACCAATCCCAAACAGCGTAAACTACTGCTCTGGCGCTGCGGGCGTGAAGTGATTCTATGCTGATTCTGTTAAAGTGAGAAAACGGCTTGACGTTCCAGTGTTGGAAATGCAAACCCATGTCGAGTTTTGCTACTTCTGAGGCGGTACGCCCGAACAGTTGGGCGTGGTTCGAGAAAGTTTCTTGCAGGAGTTGCGGGTAGCGATCGCCAATAATTTTCTGGTAATGTGCGATCGGCAAAGGTTCCCTCGCGCCCGTCACCGCTAAATCAAAAACTAAAGCCGCGGTGTCTAAATAAGGGTTTGGCCCGATATAGTGTTTGAAGTTGAAAACATCAAAAATATCGGTTTTTCGAGCATTGACGCGGGCTGTTTCGGTGCTTTTTTCTTGCAGCATTTTCTAACCTCCTTTGAGCTAACTTTTTACGGTAAGTCTCTTGTCGGTTCATGGGATACTACCTGCGGGCATAGATATTGCAGCAGTCAGACAAATACTGCGACCAATTTTGCCTTCAGCATAGCGGGAGAGGATGAGTGGGAGAGTGGGAGAATGGGGGAATGGGGAGAGGGGGAGAGCGAGAAAATATTCCTTCTTCCTTCAACCTCTGACTCAGCATTGATGACTAAGCACTTATGACTAATGACTACTTTTTTCCCAGTTCACAAAAAAAACCTATAACTTTTGAGAGGTGCAGCGCCCACTTAAATTGTTTATCAATGTGAAAGAGAATTTAAGAGGCAGCAAATCATGAAGATAGCACAAACTGCTCTCAGGGATAAAGTTCACCACTTAGCTGAGGAAGCATTTCATCGGAAGCTGATTTCTGGCTACGGCGACGGTCAAAACAGCAACGAATATCAGATTGTCTGGAACGGCAAACCCAGACACCTACCTTTAGAACGGGCGCGTACAATATTGAGCAATTTGATCGAACGATCGCACTAAGGGGCGATCGGACTAATTTAGGACTTACGCTCATAAACCCGGTTTCTACGAGGAATAAGAGGTTTATGAGGGAAACATCCAGTCAGAAATCGAGTTTATGCCCCCCGCGCGCGTAAGTCCTGATAAATTCAACTCATTTTTTGACCCACCTCTATCCTGTTAGGGTAGAGGGGGTTAAGTTTTTTTTAGCAAAAAGATCTTTACAGCCCGCGACCCGAGCAAACAAACCCCAGAACCATTGAGTTTTGTGCGTCCAGGAATCATCAAATTCAGAAAATTCAGATAATTTTGTGTATCTATCTATACCTTTTGGCAGTTTTCAGAAAAAAGAATTTTGTGTTTTAGTGAAATTTAATAAATTAAAAGTGGAGATAATATGGCCAGCAACGAAAATCAGGGGAAGTTGCTAATTATTGGGGGCGCAGAAGACAAAGAGGGGGAGTGTAAAATTCTGCGGGAATTCTTGCGCTGCGCCGGAGGCACTAAAGCCCACATTGTGATCATGACGGCTGCGACAAGCCTGCCGGGAGAAGTAGGAGATAATTACATCCGAGTGTTTGAGCGACTCGGCGCTGAAGATGTGCGAGTGGTTGACACCCAGACACCCGAAGATGCCAAAAATCCTGAGTATTTAGAAGCGATCGAACAAGCCACTGGCATATTCTTTACCGGCGGAGATCAAGCGCGGATTATTAGCTGCTTGAAAGACACCAAACTCGACGTAGCTATGCACAAACGCTACTCGGAAGGGATTATCATTGGCGGCACGAGTGCCGGCGCGGCGATGATGCCAGACATGATGATTATTGAAGGAGACTCCGAGACAAATCCCCGCGTTGATGCGGTAGCAATGGGCCCGGGAATGGGTTTCCTTCCGGGAGTTGTCATCGACCAGCATTTCGCCCAGCGAGGTCGTCTGGGACGGTTAGTTACCGCACTCTTGCTGCAACCGGCCGTGTTGGGATTTGGTATTGACGAAAATACAGCTATTTTAGTCAGCGGTGACGAGTTAGAAGTTATTGGCGAAAGCGCTGTAACAATCATCGACGAGTCGGAAAAACTCCACGACAATATAGATGGACGGTTGAAGGATGAGGGTTTAGCGATTTGCGGCGCCAAGTTGCACATCCTCCCCCACGGATATCGGTTTAACTTGAAAACTCACCAGCCGGTGCTCAATAACGTACCACTTACAGCAGACAGGGAAACGGCGATCGCCTAATTTACTTGCTACAGGCAAACATCTCAACATTATGTAGGGCGGGCAGTACGCACTTTACCGCTGCAACGAAGTACGATGGTTAAAAACCCCGTTTATGCGTCCAAAATTAATAAAAAGAAGAGGATTTTACCTCTTCTTTTTTCTGGCGGTTTCGGTTTTTTTAAGCACTTTTCTGTTCACCAAAAATCGACTGCTGCCCTTCTTCAGTCGATATTAAATTCCACCCTTGAGTTTTCAGCTTCTGAAATGTTGCCCATCCCTTAGAACCGCCAGGTTCCCGGTAGTCGGATGCAGCGAACTGCGGAAAAGCCGTGTAAGGCCGCCACGCTTGACGGGCTTCGGTGCGCAAGTGCAATATCTTTTCTCCATTGCCTCCCAATCTGGGCAACCAACACATTTGTTTTAGCATTTTTAAGCCTCCAGAGTTTTACAGTAACGGTAATTCGCCAACATCCCACATTAAACTTTTAGAGCCTTAGACCCACTGCTCGAAATATCTAACGGGTAACAGGGACGGATGAGATTTTCACCGATTACCAATTACTGAGGTAGCAGCAGTCGTTAAAGCTGATTTGGGTTCTACAAAGTTGGCCAGTGAAAGACTACTAAACAAGTCCTGCCAAGGCATAAGCAAAAATAATCATTGCTATTCTCGGCTCAAACTTGACTTAAAGTCGATCGCGCGAAAATCCAGTTGCATAAAGCATTCATTTTTCTGGTTTCCCTTGCCTGATAATTACAAGCCGATCCTCGCCCTTTCCGCCTAAAATGACATCTTTCTACAGTATTAGCTCTGTCAGCTAAAAAATGTTCCTTTAGTTACAATTATTAAATATTTGTCACGATTTATCTAGTTATCAAAAGTTAAATTAATTTTCACAAACAGCGCTTAATAATTTTTAGTGACTTTAACTACATTTTAGATTTAAATCTGACCTCCGGGTGCTTGTAGGCGCATCTTACTAAATCCTGCGGGTGCCCCATAAGCACCTTACAACATAAGAGTTACAGGTTTAACTCTTAAGAACGATGGCGACAGATTTGCAAAATTGTAAAAATGAATACTAATCACAGCTATAAGTTCTGCAAATAAGATATTCATGGCCGCTGCAATTGAATTTAAACTCTTCGCTCCCAACAACAAAGCAGCTACACGGATCGGCTCATTTTCCAAATGGGATGAAATTCCCTTACAAAAAAATGATAAAGGTTATTTCCGCACTAAAATTCAGTTAGAAGACGGTATTTATCAATACAAATTCCGAGTTCAATCGCAAAGTCCCTATTTTGAGCTGGACGAATGGGTAGAAGTCAACGATCCCTACGCCACTGAAATTAACCGCACTACTCATACAAGTGCAGTTCGCATCAAAGCCGGGGAACGAATTATTGATACCTATGTTTGGCAGCACGATGACAAAGAACTCCCACCAAATGAAGAATTAGTTATTTACGAACTGCACGTTGCTGATTTTTCCGGCGCAGATGGTTCCGAAAGTGGCGGTAAATTCCAGCAGGTTATCGAGAAATTACATTATCTGTGCGATTTAGGGATAAATGCGATCGAACTAATGCCAGTTAATGAATATCCGGGCGATTATAGCTGGGGCTACAAAGTCCGCGATTTCTTTGCCGTAGAGTCAAGCTACGGTGCAACCGCAGATTTGAAGCAATTGATTGACGAATGCCAAAGTTTTCGCATTTTTGCCATAGAAAATCTCGCGGGGAAGACTTTCGATATCGAAAAGCTCAAGCAAGTTCTGGATGGCAAACAACAAGGCTATCAAAATACAACTAATGCGAGCGATTATTTAGCCAGCCACGATCGCGACCACTTGCTGGCGGAAGCAAGCTTTCGGATTCTCGACCGAGAAACTGCTTTTAAACGCGCTAAATTGGGAGCGGTTTTGTTAGTAACAGCAGTAGGAATACCGATGCTGTGGATGGGTGAAGAGTTTGGCGGGTGGAGTTGCCAAACTCCGAATCAGCAGAATAAACTGCAATGGAATTTGTTAAAAAACCAGCCAAATCATGAGTTGTTGGAATACTACAAACACGCGAGCCGGCTGCGGCGATATTTGCCGGCATTTTATACCTAAAATATTGAATTTATCCACGAAAATCCCGAAGCCAAAGTGCTGCCTTACTACCGCTGGAGCGATGCGGGAACGCGAGCTGTGGTTGTAGCGAATTTTTCGGATACTTATCTATCTGCTAACAGCATTCCTAACTTTCCGGCGGGAACTTGGCACGAGTTGATGTACAATAAAATCGTAGAAGTTGGGGAAGAAGGCTTTAAGTTTGATTTGCCGGAATGGTCAGCGCAGGTATTTGTTTGAAAGCAGGAGAATTTATGTCTCCAGGCAGATGATAAGTACAGTTGTACAACATTAAATGGTAGTTAGGACTGGCGAACCAAACTCAAGAAACCGGGTTTTTCTACCCTGGCGGATGGCTGGAACGATACTTTTTTGTAGAAAAATCCGGCTTCTGCGTCAACGCCGTGCGATCGTAATTCCTGGTATTGAGAATCACAATTGCACGGGGACGTGCCAACTGTCAATTAACACAAACCTTGTGGGAGGACAAACTCTATGGGCTGGCTAAAAAGACTGTTTGGTTTAGAAAAACTTGAAAATCAAGAAAATGTTGAAGCTCCCGCTTACCAAGCACCTGCTGCTCCATCTCAAACTCAAGCTCAACCTGCTGGGAGCACTCAGACAATCCCGCCGGAACGCATGGGATTGAATGGAGAATACGATCAAAGCGGTTTAGCTAAACGAGTGGCTCAGGCCTTTGATGCAAATCCTGATGTTGCAGATATTGAGACTGTTTATGTGGCTCAACTGGGTACAACGGTGGTTCTCAAAGGTACAGTTCCCAGTCAGGAAATTGTCAACAAGTTGGTGACAATTGCTAAAGGTGTTAAGGGTGCAACTGGGGTGGAAACTAATCAAGTTACTGTCGGCTAGCCCGACGGTTGTTGATAACGGTTAACGGTTAACTTTTACAGGACTTACGCATTCCGACGCCTAGAAACCGGGTTTTGTAGCGAGTCGGCCGGCAAGAAGGAAATATTTTCGTAAAAAACCCGGTTTCTGATTCCCTATGCGTAAGTCCTATTTTAGCAGTTAACGTTTATAAGCTGTTGGGCATCTTGCGCTATATTGACTGTAAAATTTTAGATGGGCCAGCGCTTAGCAACCGCCCTGACGATTATGGCGTTCTTAATTGCACTTTCCCCATGCGGTCGATTGCAACTTCTGTCTTCCTTCTTCCTTCTTCTGTAACTATTTTTTTGAGTTATCTTGCTTTACGTAAAAAAATATGACCGGGGAAACATTACAACCTACTCGCGGAAAATTAGAAAGGACTATTGCCCAGGGAATTCAAGCTTTGTACCGCTCTCAACTCGGACACCAAACGAGTCAGGCGCTCTGCAATCTTTTGGATAACAAATTGATAATTGTGATCGAAAATGCGATTACTCAACCAGAAAAACTGCTGGCTCAGAACGGTCAGGAAGACTTGGCTTCGCAGGTGCGAGTACAACTAGAATCGGTACTAGAATTGCAACTGAAAGACTTAATCAAAGAGGTTTTGGGCGTGCGAGTGACTGATTTGCTCACCGATGCGACCTTGGAGACTGGCCGCACAGCAACGATCGCAATTTTGGAGTTTGCACCTAAATTTCGCGATTCTAATCATAAGTCTAAAACTCAACCAAAAACGGCTGAGACTTGAGGTGGTAGCGGATAATTGCTTCTAAATCCTTGATGTTAAAAGGTTTGGATAGATATGCAACGCACCCGGCTTCGAGAATCCGATCGCGGTCTTCTGCTTTTGCTAGTGCTGTGATAGCAACAATCGGAATATCTACGAGCTCCGGGTTTTGTTTGATGCGGCTTACTAATTCTATACCGTCTATATCTGGCAGGCAAATGTCGAGTACGATTAGGTCGGGATTTCGATCGACTGCTGCTGAAAGAGCTGCGTACCCGTCAACTGCGCCCACGCATTCGCAGCCGAATAAATCGAGTATTTGTGTCAGAAGCTCTAAGTTGTCGTGATTGTCGTCTACCGCCAAAACTAAAGGACGGTTGTAAACCGCCTGTTGACCGCTATTGAATGACGAGGGTTCCAAATTATTCTTCCAAGTAGGGTAGTTCATAAATGCCGATCGAAATTAATTCGATCAAAAAAGTTGTCCCCGAGGCATTCCTCAAGTGGCGCTCCGGCACTTGAAACAGATTGGCTCGTATTTGTAGCTCTCACAGGGCTAGTCTTCAGTCTAGCTCGATTGTACAATATCCATGCAAGCTGGATCGCTGGCTGCACGAGTCGATCGATGCCATAACATCTCCCTATTTTTACCTATCCCAGCGCCAATTACCAACTTAGGCCCTACAGGTGCGTCAGCTTTGGTAACAACACGCGATAAATAAGAAAAATCTTATTAAGAAATAATGCTAGCTTAATTGCTTTGAAGAGTGGCGGTATCTTTTGCAGGATACTACCACAAGTAGACGCCGATTGCCCTACGTGAATCTATCTCAAGGCAGATTATATCCGAAACTTAATTTAAAAAACTTCCACCTGCTGAGAGATACTTGTTTGTCTGGTTTATACTTCAATGTTTCTAAGTAGTAATTATCGCAATTTTAGCAAGTAAGAATATCAGTTTTTACTTGGTTTAACCCGATTTCAACCTAGGAGATTTTGATGACAATTGCAATCAGAGACGACCTGACTTACATTTTGCTCAAAAAGATTGGCAGCACCCAAGGCAGCGGGGGTGAGTCGGAAATTAGGAATGCAGCCGAAGAATATGTCGGTCGAGAAGTTGCGGAAGCGGAATTGCTCGGTCATTTGGACTACCTCAACCAAAGGGAATTTATCAAAGCGGAGTTTAGTGGAGAGCCTTACGGAGGCACTGAGTTATTGCCGCCTTTAGTGGCATTTCAAGAAGCTGATTTAACAGAAAAAGGCCAGAAACTGTTACAGAAAATGGAGACGAATCCTCCCAAGTCCCTCCACCAAGAAGGGTCGGCAGTTCCTATCGCTTCTAAGGATATGCCGTTTTTGGAAAAAGTGATGCTAAAAGGTCACTTGGAGGATATTTTTGATGCCCGCGACATTACCGAATTGGTGTACCGGATCATGCGCGATGTGATGACAACAGAAGCGTCCGATCGCGTGGAAGCTGAACTGCACAAAGAAGTTTTGCCTACGGACGACAAAACCCTGCAGCAAGAAATAGCAGACCTCTGGAAAGATACCAATCCGCTGGTGGGATTGCTGAGCCGGGTGCGTCGGCCTTTGACCGGCGAGCCTGCACCTTTGGGGATCGATGGCAATTTGTTTGCACGGAGGGTGGAACTAGAAGGCGGACTTCCTCCGGGAGTTAAACCGGAAACTGCGATCGCGGCTGTATTTTCTGCCACGAAGGATGAGTTGTCCCAGGAGCGAATTCAGGAAATAGCGGGCTTTTTGCCGGACAGAATTCGGGAAATTTGGGAGTCGGCTTAACAAGATTTTTTCGGGTATAAATACTTACAAGCCGGGTTGACGAACCAGCATTCTGCCCTCTAGAGCCAGAAGCTTTTCTCATCAACCCGGTTTCTGTATACCTCTTGCCTTGTAACTCTGCAATTGTTGTGTAGTGAGGATTTGAGTCCCGGTAAAACTCGCTCGGACTTGAGTCCTCACTACTTGTTCGATCGCTCGTTTCTTGCCTTGTAACTGCGGTGAGAAACCCGGTTTCTAACCGAAATTGTAGGCAAACCAGAAACATCCTCAGAAACCAAGTTTCTCGCTCCCGGGTTGGGTCAAGCCCATAGATGCCACAAAAGTGTTGTAATCTATAATACATGGCGAGTTAACACCGTGGCTCGCAAAAATGCTGTTAACAGCCCTGGAGATCAAAAGGGATGGCCCGCACCAAAGTTAGACAAATGTCACGATCGACTCTAGAACAAGAGATTTTACTCAATCGAATTACCAATCGCATTCGCAACTCTCTAGAACTGCAAGAGATTTTGACGACAACTACCAGAGAAATCCGCAGTTTTTTAGCTAGCGATCGGGTAAAAGTTTATCGCTTTGAAGCCGACGCTAGCGGTGAGGTCATTGCTGAGTCCATCAACGGCGACAACTTGCCATCTCTTTTGGGTTTGCGCTTTCCAGCAAGCGACATTCCCAATAGTGCTCGCGAAATGTTTGTCAAAGCGCGGCAGCGAGTGATTGTAGATGTGGAATTAAAGCATCAAACAATTAATCGGTTAGATTGTCCCGAAACCGGCAAAGCTTTAGCAGTTGAAGATATTCGCTATTGTCCCGTAGACCCCTGTCACGCTGAATATCTGAAGGCTATGGGGGCGCGTTCTTCTTTGACGGTGCCGATTTTGCATCAAAATCAGCTTTGGGGGCTGTTGGTGTGTCACCACAGCCAACCGAAACGGTTTAGCGATCGAGAATTGAAAATGGTGCAGTTGCTTGTGGATCAACTTTCAATTGCGATCGCCCAATCTTTTCTACTCAGTCAAGCTAGACAGCAAGCGCGCGACGAAGCCGTTATCAACCAAATTAGCAGTTTGCTGCATTCTCCTCTGGAACTAAACGAAATTCGCAAAGCAGTTCTGGAACAAACAGTCAAGCATTTGCAGGGTTCGGGAGGGCGGCTGTACATTGCAGCCGAGTTTGGCGATCGGCCCGCTTTACTTTATACCTGCGGCCACCAGCCCCCGGAGATCGACCTTGAACTCAGCCCGTTTTGGCAGCAAATCATGGGCTTTGCCAACCAAGGCGATCGAGCAAAAAGTGCAGATCGTACCAGCCAATTAGGTATTTTTCAAAATCTATATTCCCAGCATTACACTTCACTTGACACAACTATTTCCAGTTTAATAGTACCGCGCTTGTACGCGATTTCTGATATTTCTCAAGAACCTCAACTCAAATCTGTATCTGCCAATTTTTTCGCAGCCTCCATTCGATCGTTTTTAGCAGTACCGCTGCAATACGGCCAACAGTGCATCGGCTGTCTCACCGTTTTTCGCAGCCCGATAGAAACCGAAATTTTGTGGGCGGGCCCTTGCACTTCCGACGCCCGGAACGATCGTCCCCGAAAGTCTTTTGCAGCTTGGAAAGAAATCAAAACCGGCGAAGCTCTAAATTGGAGCAGCGAGGAACAGAAGCTAGCAAAATCTTTAGGAACTCACCTGTACATGGCTGCTATGCAGAGGCGCGTCGAGGCGATGATCAGACATCAAGCTTCTCACGACCAATTAACCGGTTTACCTAATAGATTGCTGTTTAATGAAAGGCTGTCTTTAGCTTTAGCTACCGCTCACCAAAACGCAGAAATGCTGGCGGTGATTTTTCTAGATTTGGATAGATTTAAAAATGTTAATGATACTCTCGGTCACCCCGTGGGCGATTTGTTGCTGCAAGCTGTATCTCAGCGTTTGACTAGCTGTTTGCGCGTGGGGGATTCGATTGCCCGTTGGGGCGGGGATGAATTTACTGTGCTGCTGTACAATATCAACAGTCGTGATGAAGCAACTAAGATTTGCCAGCTAATTATCCAGACTTTAAGCAGTCCTTTTGATTTTGAAGGTCTGGAACTTTATACTAAAGCTAGCTTGGGAATTGCTTTGGCTCCTTACGACGGAGAAGATGCAGAAACTTTACTGAAAAATGCTGATGCTGCGATGTACAAAGCTAAACAGAAAGGTCGCAATAATTATCAGTTTTACACGCGGGCGATCGGCAGTAAAGTCTCCGAGGATCTTAACTTAGAAAATCATCTTTACAAAGCTCTGAAAAAATCCGAGTTTGTGCTGCACTATCAACCGCAAATAAACTTAAAGACTGGCAAAATAGTCGGCATGGAAGCTCTGATTCGCTGGCAGCATCCCGAGCGCGGTTTGATTTCTCCCGATCGCTTTATTCCCTTAGCTGAGGAAACAGGATTCATCTGCGAAATTGACGGATGGGTGATGCGCACTGCTTGCTTGCAAAATCGAGCGTGGCAGTTACTGGGATTGCCGCCAATGCGGATAGCTGTGAATTTATCAGCCCGCCAGTTTCTGCAAGCTAACACGGTAAAAACCATCGCTGCAATATTGTCAGAAACAGAATTAAATCCCGAGTATTTAGAAATAGAAATTACCGAGAGCATTGCCATGACAGATGTGAATTTTACCGTGTCGGTATTGCAGCAGTTGCAGCAATTGGGAATTCAAATTTCTCTGGACGATTTTGGCACCGGTTATTCTTCGCTTTGGTCTCTGAAAAACTTTCCGCTCAATAATTTAAAAATAGACAAATCCTTTGTGGCCGATTTGGTGAACGGCAGCAGCGGTGCTACGATTGTCAAAGTGGCGATCGCCTTGGGACAGGGCCTGAATTTACAGGTGATTGCTGAGGGAGTAGAAACAGCAGAACAGTTGGCATTTTTGCAGTCGCTTCAGTGCGATATGGGTCAGGGTTACTTCTTTAGCAAACCAATACCGGCGGCTGCCGTAACTCAATTGTACCTAGAAAATCGAACGGGCAACAAAAAAGAGCTTCTATTTTGAGCGATATCTTTAGGGACAAAGGCTTTCGCCGTTTCCGGCGATCGGTCTAGGACACGGCATTGCTGTGTCCCTACGGCTGGCTTTTAATCATTGGTATAAGATTGAGGACTAAAGTCATCATCAAAATAGGAGGACTTTAGTCCTCAGTACAAACACCTTGATTAGAGGTAATTGACCTGATTCGATCTTACTGCCAAACAAACACTTTCGCTTCGTATTCCGGCAAGTCAATTATAATATTGTCATCGCCCGATTCCACATCATAATTGCCCGTCCATTCGTGCCAAGTTCCGTTTGCCGGGAAGTGGGGAACGCTGTAACCAGCTAGATAATTTTCCGACCAATTCACCACTACTACAACTCTCGAACCTTCATCGTTCCAGCGAGTGTAAGCAAAAACTTTCGAGTCGGGGTCTTCGTGGAAAAACTCGATGTTTTCTGTGTAAAGTGCTTGGTTATTTTTGCGCAGGTGAATCAAGCCTTTGTAGTATTCCCACAAACCTTTATTCAGGTCATTTCCTAGCAGCGTCCAGTCAATTTTAGATTGCTCGATTGTTTTGGCTTTGTATTCGCCAAATTCTTCGCCCATCCAAATCAGCGGCACGCCAACTGCTGTCATTAACAGCACGGTTCCCAACTTCGCCCGCTTGAATGCTGCTTCATCCAAAATCCCGCGATCGCCCAATTCGGCAAAAACGCGATCGTGGTCGTGATTGCTCAGATAATTGACTACATTGGTAGCACCCAAGTAACCTTGCCGCTTGCAGTCGATTACCTCTTTGAGCCGTTCTAAATCAAAATTGTCGCCGCAGAGTTGTGGAATTATGGAGTGATAGAAACTGTCGTGCCAGCAGCCGTCCATCGGCCCGTCTAGATTCGTGATGCTGGGCTCGTCGGGAATGTATTCGGCAACGGTATAAAACGGTTTGGGGCCGGCGGCATTTTTGGCTTCTTGAACTACCCAGTGCATGAAATCGTAGTTAGCAATTTGTCGCGCCGCGTCGAAACGAATGCCGTCGAGATGATATTCTTGAATCCAGAAGCGGACTGTATCGCCAGCAAATCTGCGCGCCGGGAAAGTTCCTAAATTTTCGTCGTAGAATTCGTAGTTAAATTCCGGGCCCCAATTGTTGTCTGGATCGCGGGGTTCGTGGTGATACCAATAATCGTGATCGATTTGAGTGAGGGGGCTCGACGCTTCCGAGTGGTTGTAAATCCCGTCCATGATGACGCGAATCCCGCGCCCGTGACACTCGTCTATCAGGTTTTTGAGTTCTTCTGTGGTTCCGTAGCTGGACTCGGCAGCGAAGAAGTAGCGGGGGTTGTAGCCCCAACTGTAGTCGCCCGGGTATTCTTTGAGGGGCATGAGTTCGATCGCGTTGATGCCGAGTTCGACTAGGTAATCGAGTTTTTCGACGACGTGCTTGTACTTGCCGCGGGCGAGGGGATCGGCTTCGCCGCCGGAAAAGTCGGCAACGTGCATTTCGTAAATCACTAATTCCCGATCGGCCGGCAGCGGTTTGTCGTCATGTTTCCAGACGTAGGTATCGACAATGCGCGCGCCGTCTTTGATCCGAACCAGGCCGTTTTGAGTGGGATCGTCGATGTCAGTCGCGTAGGGATCGACCACATCTACCCACTGATCCGCTTCCAGAAACCAGCTTTTCGACTGAACGCGAAATTTGTATTGATAAACGCCATCCTCCAACTCAACTCGCGTGCGAAAATAACCTTCTTCGTCCTTTTCCATCGGGATCTCTTCCCAATTAGAAAAAGAGCCAATCAAGACAGCTCCTTTGTTGTAAGGAGCAAATAACTTGAATTCAATTGGAGCGGTCATAATACCTCTTTCTAAAATATTTCAGTAGCAGTTGATACTTTATAATCTCCCAAATTTAAGCGAACTCAGGCATCACTCCGCAGATATAATTTTTTTAACGCTTAACTATTCCTAAAAGTATGGTAATCTTGTCACGGTCAGCGCATTTTATGAATAGACATCGCGCAATATCGGCAGTGCGAGCGAAATTTATCTAACTTGCGATGCTCAACCCTAAGTATTAGTAGCATGAGATTTTTTTTAGCATCTATCTTAAGGTTAATTTATTTATAAAAATCTTATTTAAAATATCTGCACTGGGATAGATGCGGATTTAAACTATAGCTTTTTTAAACCGAAAACACTTCGCCAACTGGTGCGCAGTGCGCACCCTACATTTTTGGCAAAAATTAGTCAGCCCGTGGCAGTACGCACCCTACTTTTTCGGCTGTAAGGTGCGCATTGCGCACCCTACTTTTAACTTGATTTTGCCTGATGATAACGCTTCATCCAACCAAGCCAGAACGCAGGGCGAGAACGGCTGCCTGAGTCCGGTCATCAGCGCACAGCTTGTTCAAAATATTGCGGACGTGAGTCTTGACTGTACCGACAGTAATGTAAAGCTTTTCGGCTATTGCAGCATTGCTGTAACCCTGGACGATCAGTTCCAAAACCTCTAATTCCCGTTCGGTTAAAGGGTAAGTCTCAATGATGTGACTGAACTCGGGTTCGGCAGCCTTAATTGTGACTCTTTTGCCCTCAGCCTTCGGTTCTTCCGGTACAGGTTCTTTAGTGCGAGCTTGTTTCAGGACGATGCGGGCGATCGCCGGATCGATCCAAGAGTTACCTTCGTGAGTTACTTTTACTACATCTAATAACTGATCGAAGCTAATATCTTTCATGCAGTAAGAGTCAGCTCCGGCGGCAAAAGCTGCCAGAACTTCTTCTTCATTGTCCTGAAAAGTCAGGATCAAAATTTTTGTATCTGGATCGGACTCCGCTACCGATTTTTTGAATTTTTGTGTAAGTTCAATGCCATCAAAATCCGGCAAGCCAATGTCTACAATTGCCACGTCTGGTTTTGAAGACTGAAGCAGTTTCAATCCGTCTGTAGCGTTAGCTGCATCGCCGACAACTTCTATCGTGTCACGCTGTTGTAAAGCTGTGCGGATGCCGACTCTTGTCAGGTCGTGGTCTTCTATCAAAGCAACGCGAATTTTACTCATCTTTCTTCCAATAGTCCGCTAAACTTTTAAAATATCGTCAACTCACTCAGCCAAACTGAGTAAATGTGAGAATGTGTCCTGATTTATGGTTTGACAGGCCGCACATCATTTTTAAGCATACTCATGCAGCCGCCAAGAAAGCAAGTTAATTTTTAAGTTATTTTGCGGCGATGTCTGCACGAGCCTTCATCGGGACAGGTAAGCTCTCAATGTTTCAACATTTTAACTGAATTATCTCATTGTCCGCCCCTTGATAGAGGTAAAGATACCACTACCCCGATAAGTTTAAAGTATAAAAAATTTTGAGGCACTTAGGCCGTCAAAATCAATAAAGCTAGCAGCACGAGTCGAGAGCCGGTGTTAGGGCTCAAGTTCACTGCTTATTTATAAAACCAGTTATGACTCCCTATCACAGCAATAAGTCTTTTCCCTCGGAGTTTTCCGACGCGGAAATACTACACAAAGTATCTGAAATAACATCCCCCCAACAGCAAGTTTGCGAGCGCGAAACTCAGGACAATCGCCTGTGGTCGCCAACTCCTCACATAATTTGGAAAGCCTATCCCGACGGCTGGGTGACTTATTTAGGTCAGCGCTGGGAGGAATATACGGGGGTACCAGTAGCAGCAGCTTTGGGTTTTGGCTATCTGGCGCAGATCCACCCAGAAGACCGCCCTCGTCTTTTGGCGAGTTCGCGCAGTTGTGAGTTCCCGCCGCCAAGTTACGAAATAAAATTTCGTCTGCGGACGCGGGAGGGCACTTATCGGTGGAATCTGGCCACAGGAACGCCCGCCAATCCAGACAATCAGGAAGTTTTGGAGTGGGTGGGAACCTACACAGATATGGACGCGATCGAAAAAACTCAAGCCGATCCCCAAGCAGAACTAGAATTTCTGCCGCCTCAAGCGCGCTCGGAAGCCAACTTCAGAGCAGAAAATTTGTGCGAAGCCGGGACGGTAAGGAACCAGGAGCGAGATTTGCACGCGATCGAGCGATTTACAAATCTGTTGAGCCAGCGCGCGGGTAACTTGTGCCAGTTGTTGCAAGCCATCGCGGACGCGACTGTAGAGGCGATCGCCGGAGCGGAATTTTGCCTGGTTGCTCTCCGGGAATGCGATTGCCGGGGCCTCAAACTCAGTGCTGTCGGGGGCGCGGAAAACTTTGCACGTGCCGGCAAAACCCCGCACGTGCAAAACAAGCTGCTGTGGAAAGCATTTGCGACGGGAGAGCCTGTACTGTGGCGCTCGGAGTGCGACGGCTGGCTGCCGGCGGCGGCCTGTGCAGCGGCGATCGAGTCTGGGGAAAGCGGGCGTTTGGGCGTGTTGGCGATCGGCAACGGGAAAGACAGCACGGCGATTGACGGGGAAACTCAGCAACTGCTGGCGGTTATGGGGAAACAAGCTGCGATGGCGATTAACAGCGCGCGGGCGATCGAAATATTAAAAAAGCAGGAACAGCTTTTAGACTTGCAAAACGAGCTGCTAATTCGCCAGCAGGAAGAACTGGAAAATCAGGGCCGGCGCATTCAACAGCAAAAATTGCAACTGCTAGAAGCAGCCAAGTTAAAATCGCAATTTTTGGGCACCATCTCCCACGAATTGCGAACTCCCATGAATGCGATTATTGGCTTTTCCCAAGTGCTGCTGCGCCAGCACAAACAACTGCTGAGCGCGCAGCAAACAGAGATGGTGGGGCGCATTTTACATAACGGCAAAAACCTGCTAGGGCTGATTAACGATATCCTCGACCTCTCCAAAATCGAGAGTGGCCGCACAGAACTAGAAACTGAAGAATTTGATTTAGCGCATTTAGTAATGGATGTGGCCCTGCAATTCGGAAATCAAGCCACCGAAAAGAATGTAGCAATGTCCGTCAGCGTGTGCTTGCAGAATCAGTTTATAGTTAATGACAAGTTGCGCCTGCGGCAAGTGTTGGTCAATCTCGTTTCCAATGCGGTTAAATTCACCCATCGGGGCAGCATTTGCATTGAGGCGCGGGAGTTAAATTGCGATCGGCTAATTATCAGCGTTCAGGATACAGGAATCGGCATCTGTGAAACCGATATTCCCCACATTTTTGACAAGTTCCGCCAAGCCGACCAAACCACAACCCGTCACTATCCAGGCACCGGTTTAGGACTAGCTATTTGTGGCTCTTTAGTCAAGATACTCCAAGGCACAATTATTGCCGAAAGTAAACTAAAAAAAGGTTCGACATTTCGGATGGAATTTCCGAGAAAAATTTACCAGAAAAAACTTACTTCCTGATGGCAAACATTTTTTATATCTATTTTTAGATATTAGGAATTACGCAGGATTTTTTAGAAACCGGGTTTTTTTACGAAAAGACTCGTTCTCGACCGCAGATTCGGTAAAAAACCCGGTTTTTGGGCCTCGACGATCGGAGACTAAATAATCAACAGGACTGAGATCGATGCCGGTTGCACCCGAATGATTGTTGACTGTTGACTGTGAGCCTGAAAACTGAAAATTGTGCTGATCTTTGGTGGCAGATTCAAGGATAATCAGGCAAAAAAATTGTTTGACTCCCGAATTATAGCGGTAAGGTGCGCCGAAGAGCACCCTACACATACACGAGTCAATCAAAAAAGGGTTTGAGGTGCGAATAATAGCGATAAGCTACACAATTTAGTCCGCAGAGGCGGACTTTGTTTAACTCTATGCAGCGGTTTGAACCGCCGAGTTTTATCTAAAGACTAGAAGTTTTCCCTACTTGAGCTTGAGTAGCAATTGGTTTAACATCGGTGTAGCCCATATTATTAGCTACGTCGCGCAGCACCGAAATTTGCTGTTCAAAATCAAGACCTTCAATTTGACCTAACACGCCATTAACAGCCTCAGTTGCCTCATATCCTTCGGGGATATCGACAATTTTTTCTCCCATACCAACAGCCCAAGCATACCAAACCAACAACTGATTGTTGGCAGTTAAAGCTCCGTAAGCGTGAGAATAGGGGGTGTCGTCGCGGTTGACAATACCTCGCATTATATTCAGTTGTTCGTCGTGGGAAAGGTTGTAAAAATCATCTAGCAGCACGGGAGCTAATTGTGGTTCGGCGGCGGCGGGAGCGGCCGGTGTAATTGACTCTCCCATTTTTTCATAAACAAAGTAGAGCAGCGCCAGTTTTTCATCTGTACCCAACCCGTTGATTGTCTGAACCATGTTTTGAGTGTCGTTGGAGAGAGAGTGGGGATTGGTCGCGGCGGGTGAGTTCATAAATAAAGTTCCTTAAAAATGCTTCCAGAATATATAAATATCAAGATTTGTAAGTACAAGTCACCCTCCCCGAGAGGTAATACGATTTTAGATTTTAAATTTTAGATTTTAGATTAAAGAATTGGAAATGACAGATGATGTATGGGTTTGGAGCTTGCATACAGTTGCGTTAGTTTCGGAAAGTCGCGTAATCTTGACCAGCCACATTAGAATAAATCAGCCTTGAGATAGAAGCCCGCGATACATCTACGGGTAGATGAAAAAGCAACGGAATTGAATAAGAATAAATACAGTGAATTGTTAAATAAAACTAGAAAGGAGTCGGCGATGTCTGAAATAAATACAGAATCAAATAACACTGAAAGCTTTGACGCTCAGCAGATAAATGAAAACGTGGAAGCTGGAGAACAGAAGTTGCCGACGGTTGATGTATCAGCAGACTACGAAGCTTCCAAAGAATTTAGTGTTAGTGAAATCGATCGCACGGGTGCCGGCGCTCAAGCTGCCGCCGCTGCAACTGCACCTAAATTTGCTATTCCCAGTCCTAAAGAGATCGCAAAACCCGGTGATTCAAGTGGCAATCCCACTGATTTTCGTTCGATTGCTGAGGAAATTAAGCCCGCAGGTACACCGGGCGATGTTACCGACGATTTGATCCAGAAAGCGATCGATCTTGGTACTCCCGGCAGTTAATTTAGCAATTCTCCATCCTCGATGCACAACCTCTATATTGTAGGGTGCTGATGGCGCGCCTTATTCCTATAATTCGCGCGTAAAACCACTTTTTGGCACGATCCCTGAATTCTCAATTGATTGCACGATAAGCTGCAATAGCGTAGGGACACAACAATGTTGTGTCCTTAAAGGCTGCAATACTTAAAGGGTTAATTTAAAGTCTCGCTAATTGCTTAATTTTAAGTCGATCGCCCGACAAATTTTGCCTACAGTGCGATCGCCCAAAATTTCAATTACTAAATCCACGCGGTCGCCCCCCTCCACCATCGACTTAATAAATAACTCGGGATGCAGCGCTTTCCAGAAATATTCGACAAACCGATTAATTTCGGCTTCTGACATTCCCGACTTCCCCGCCGCCATCATTTCCCGTTCCGCCTGATTGCGCCAGACTTGAGAAAGGCGATAATCTTGGGGATACAAAACCATCAACCGATCTAATCGGTTCCACAGCGGCAGATAGTCGTGCAGCTTCGCATTCATATCGCGCGCAAACTGACAGTCGCCCTCTGTGGAAATCGGAAACGGTGCACCTGCCAAAAACTCGTTTAATTTGGCATCAACTACCGGATTCACACCGACAAACCAACCTTCAAAAAGTACAATATCCGCACCGGAAATAATTTCGGGTTGACTTCTATCTCCTGCACCTCCCCAGGCTGATTTGTCAAACCTGGGAATTTCTATATTTTTATTAATTAAATCCGGTTTGATGGCATCAGATTTGGGATTGTCAACTGCTGCTAAATTGTGAGTTAGAGAACCGCGCAACTTGTCTAAAACTGCGATTCCCAAGTCAATATCGTGAGTGCCGGGGGGGCCGCGCCAAATTAAACGCGGGTCTGCTTTTTGGAGTTGTTGGCGATCGGCATAAGTCTTATAAATATCGTCTAAAGAAAGGCTGACAGTAGAATATCCCAATTTTCCCAGAATCAGCCTCAAAATTTGGCATAAAGTAGTTTTTCCCGTTCCTTGCCCTCCTAAAATTCCTTGAATTAGAGGACGGTTTAAACTTTGTTTTGCAGTCGATAATTGCATTGCCAGCGGCAGCCAAAGATTCCACAAAGTTTCGAGAAAAACAGTTGACTTTAGAGGGAAAGTATGCAGTTCGCCAACAATAGAAAAGAATAAATCGGTTTTGCAGCGGACAACATCGGCTACAGTCTCAGGAGTAATGCCAAAAGCGCGCGTAAGCGTTGCCCTCGAAGAGGATCGCACATCATCGGCAAGTTCCCAAACAGTCAGTAGATCGAAGTCGGGAGCGATCGGGCGATCGCCCGCTTGCCACCGGTGTAAAATTTCAACAGGGGTTACAGTCGATCGATCCATATTCTCAAAACTCTCTATGCGGGGGCGGGTTTTGTCCAAATACTATCTGCAACCGACACATATTTGACCCTAAACCCGCCGCTACAAGCCCCTACAATCCCCTACAAGCGACTAATAACTAAGGACTAATTACCACTTCAGCAAATTAAATTCTTCCATGTCTACGGTATTGCGGTTGCGGTAAATCGTCAAAACAATCGCCAAACCCACCGCTGCTTCAGCAGCCGCTACCGTAACTACAAACACCGTAAATACTTGACCTTTAATCTGTACGGGGTCAAGATAGTTAGAAAAACCCATCAGGTTGAGATTGACTGCATTCAGCATCAACTCGATCGACATCAACACCCGCACTGCATTTCGGCTGGTAATTAAACCGTAAATGCCAATACAGAACAGTGCAGCAGCTAATAACAGGAAATACTGGAGTTGCAGTTGCATAAATTTTTTGAGTTTCTCTCAGTCAAAATTACTACAAAACAGGCAGATAGAGGAATTGCCAACAGAAACCAGGTTTTTCGCCTGAGGTGCGCACTGCGCACCCTACGGTTACTGCTGTTACTTGGTGTCGGGTGAAGAAACATCACCCGCAGAAACCAATTCCCGCGGCCGTTCTGGCAAACTCAAAGCGGGTGTTTCTGATAGCTTCTTTGAAAGTTCATCAGGGAAGAAATCGCGGCGTGCCAAGACAATTGCCCCTACCATTGCCATCAACAAAAACACTGATGCTAACTCGAAAGGCAACAAAAAGTCGGTAAAGAAATGTTTGGCGATCGTCACGATCGAACTTTCTGCAGGTGCTCCCGTGGTCGCGACAATAGCCCAAGGAGTAGACACCACCATTGTACCCAAAAGCCCAAATAAACCAGCACAAACCAGTGCAGTTGCTACTTGACGCACCCAAGCGTTGGGAATTGTGCGGAAGTCTTCTCGTTTGTTTACTAGCATGATGGCAAACAAAATCAAGACGTTAACAGCACCAACATAAATCAACACCTGCGCTGCTGCGACAAAATCAGCATTCAGCAACAAGTACATACCCGCAATGCTGGTAAATACGCCGCACAGCAAAAATGCTGAGTAAACGATATTGGATAACAGCACTACTCCTAATGCTCCTCCAATCATCATTACGGACAGTATGCCAAATGAAACAATTTGAACCCCTTCAGCTAGATTCACAATTTTTAATCCTCAATCATTAGTTTTCGATCGTTCGTTTTTATTCATTAATTAGCAGTCATTAATAATTAGTTATTTCACTAATGACTGATGACTGCTGACTAATGACTAATTACCTACTTTTCGATAATTTCCTCTGGACGGAGACCGGCGCGGCGATCGGTGTAGGAAACTTCATGGGGGTCGATCGCACCTTTCGGCAAATAAGCGAATTCCCGCATCGGTGTCACCATCGGATCGTCTGTAACCTTGTAAGGTAAACGTCCGAGGGCTACGTTGTCAAAATTCAGTTCGTGACGTTCGTAGGTGGCTAACTCGTATTCTTCTGTCATCGACAAACAATTAGTCGGACAATATTCTACGCAGTTGCCGCAGAAGATACACACTCCGAAATCGATACTGTAGTGCTTGAGTTGTTTCTTCTTAGTTTCTTTGTTAAATTCCCAATCCACCACAGGCAAATTGATCGGACATACCCGAACACAGACTTCGCAGGAGATGCACTTGTCAAATTCAAAGTGAATCCGACCCCGGAAACGTTCCGAAGGAATTAATTTTTCGTAAGGATACTGCACCGTAATCGGCCGGCGTCTCATGTGGTCAAAAGTAACAGATAGCCCTTGACCGATATACTTAGCAGCTTGAAGAGTCTCTTTGGCGTATTCGCCTACTTGATTGAGGAATTTTAGCATGGTGTTCTCTCTCTGTACTTGAGTTTTTGGTAATTGATAATTAATAATAGGTAATTGGTTAACAGCTATTTTGGTTGAGCTGTTGCCCTTTACCTATTATTAATTAACCGCCAAAAGCAAAGGGAAAGGCAAGTTTCAAAGCTGCGGTCAATAGCAAATTAACTAGAGAAACAGGAAGTAAAAACTTCCATCCCAAATCTAGCAATTGGTCGATCCGAACTCGCGGCAGAGTCCAGCGGAGCAGAACTGCCAGAAACAGGAAAAAGTAGGCTTTCAACATGGTCATCGTAATGCCCAGCAAGCCGGTAATTACCTGCAACCAAGGAGTTGTCTCGCTCAATCCCAGGGCATTTGTCAGCACTTCGACAGGAATCGGGCATTCCCAGCCGCCGAGGTACAAAACTGCTACTAGCAGGCAAGAAAGGACGAGGTTAACGTAGGAAGCGATATAGTACAAAGCAAATTTCATGCCTGTGTACTCAGTCTGATATCCTGCTACCAATTCTTCTTCTGCTTCCGGGAGGTCAAAGGGCAACCGTTCGCATTCTGCTAGTGCTGCGATCCAGAAAATCAGGAAACCTGCTGGTTGCCGCCAGATATTCCAGCCGAGAATGCCGTAGCCGGCTTGCTGGTGTACGATGTCGATCGTACTGAGGCTATTAGACATCATCACGACTGCCAATACTGCCAAAGCTAGGGGAATTTCATAGCTGAGGGATTGAGCCGCGGCTCTGAGTCCGCCGAGGAGGGCGTATTTGTTGTTTGAAGCATAGCCGGACATCAGCAAGCCGATCGGCTGAATGCTAGACAGGGCAATCCACAGAAATATCGCTGTCCCCATATCGGCGATCAGCATATGCTCTCCGAAGGGCACGATTAAGTAGGAGAGAAAAACTGGAATCACCACAATTACCGGGCCTAGGGTAAATAGCAGCGCGTCAGCTTTTGCCGGTACAATGTCTTCTTTGAATACCAACTTCAGACCGTCAGCAACGGGTGCTAAAACTCCCAGAGGGCCGATGAATTCCGGGCCTACCCGCTGTTGAGCGGCGGCGGAAATTTTCCGTTCCAGCCAGACGCTAGTGAGTACCCCGAAGACGGCAGCGACAATCATCAGCAACATTGGCAGCGGTAGCCAAAGCACTTGGGCGATGTCCGCCGGTAAGCCCAAATTCATGAGGGCTTCTACGAAACTTCCTTGTAAGTCAATTCCTGGGTTCATTTGTCCAGCTTTTGAGCGCTCAGCATATAATTTTTCACCCGTCCTTTGTAGGAGTAGGCTTAGAAATCGGGGTCTTTGTAAAGATTTTTAATGCTTTACCGCCTAATAGTATATCGCCCGACAGGCTCCAAGAACGCACAGACAGGGTGAAGTTCTAATTATATGAGCCTGCAGCGTAGCTAATGGGTTCGTAAATTATCGTTGACGGTTGACGGTTGACGGTTGACGGTTGACTGTTGATTGGTCGATCGATTTTGAGTCAGCAATCAATCTGGACTTACGCACTCTCCTGTCTCAAACATCGATCTCCCCTAGCCCCATTAATAAGAGGGGCGGACAAGAGAACTCAAAGTCCCTCTTATTAATGGGGATTTAGGGGGATCTAGACTCAGCTATAAGCGAGATATAGCCCAAACAAAAGGGCTCAGATTTAACTCTGAGCCCTTTTAATGCTTTAAAGTAACTTTCAAATGGTTTAAACCATTGATTTTACGCTACTTTTTTTATGGAACTGGGCAGAATCGAACTGCCGTCCAAAGCGGGTATTTACCTTCCGATCGTTCACAGGTTTATCCCTTCTAATCCTCAGGGCGGGAACCATCTTTATCCCAAATGGGGGGATTTTCTAGTGATTGCTTTCCTAGCTAGCCGACTAGAAACGTTTAGCTAGGGCATCCGTTGGGGGTTGTTATGCTACCGTTAACGGAGTTAGGTGGCATACACTCTAAACCAAGCTCAAGAAGTTTTTAGGCTACAGCTACGGCTTTGCGAGCGAAAGGAACGATGTTGTTCGCATTTACTATTTTTTTTGAGCCGATATTAACGAGAGTAGACTCCCTCTCGACCTGCATCACGGAGCAGCTTTCGCCACCCTGTCGAAACCATTACAGCCCCTCGTGTGTTCTTTTATGATAGACAATATTTCGTGTGGCGTCAAGTCAAGGGATCTTAGATTTTGGATTTTGGCACAAAGCTGAGTGGGGAATATTTACATCTTGCACCATTTTCTTGAACAGGCAAGATGCCTGTTCCACAAGAGTTGAGTTTTCCTGTGGGGTGGGCCGAAGATCCTGCCCAGGTTTATTGACAAGGGTGCAGGATGTCAGCGCTGCCAAGTTTAATGCAAGTTGTCGTCCCAGACGCCGATGTAAATCCGATCGCGCTCGTTGCGTTCGATCGTCCCTTCAAGCGAACCCTTCCTAAACGTAAACCGATTACTCCGGCGCTGCTGCACGTCGCCCAAGCCTTGCAAAATCTCCCGGCTGGCACCGCCCACCATCCCGTTTAAGGCGGTTCGCACTACCAAATCGTCCACCGACTGGGCAAAAGAACCCTCTGTTTGTACTAGCTCGCCCGAATCGCGATCGTAAATGTAGCCGAGAGTAATCCGATTTGGCAATATTTCGTAAAGTGCGGTGCGAGTATTCGGCCAATAGCCCCGAGCTTGAGAGTCAGTGGGTTCTCCCAATTCCGATAAAATCTGACTTTCCGCCGTACCAACCGCATACCCAGGGATTGTGGGAGTCTTCTGATAACTGGTTCCCGGTTGTTCGCTGGGTGCGGGCGATCGATCTGGCAGCAACTCTTTGTCAACAAGTTTTTCCGTTGGTGTAGGTTCGACAGCCTCGGGAGAAGGCGCTGGTGTTGGCGCTGGGGCGGGTGTTGGTGTTTCAGCAGCCGGCGCTGGAGTTTCAGCAGCCGGCGCTGGAGTTTCAGCATCGGGCGGCGGAGTTTCAGCAGCAGGTGGCGGAGTTTCTCTGGGAATCGGCGCTGGCGTTGGTGTCGGCGCGGGAATTGGTGTGGGGCTTGAGCGCGCGTGTGGATCTGCAGGGGCCGAAGTGCGATCGTCCTGGGCCACCGGTGCGGGTTCCGAAGACGGCCGGTTGAGGAAAACCCTAGCAATACCGACCAAACCTGCAACAATAAGTGCGATCGCCACGAACCCCAAAATCCACCAAACCTTGCGGTTGCCTCCCCCAGAAGACACCACAGCAGGCGCTGTTCTGGAACCCGCAGGCGACTGAGGCCCGTGTCCCGGAATCACCGCCACCGTCGGCCCGGTGCTCGGCGACGCTGCACCAGGAGGCTGCCCGTGCAGCAGCGACAGCCACTCATCGACGGTAGCAGGGCGATTTTGAGCTTCAACCGTCATCCCCCGCATCACCGCAGAGCTGACAGCCGCACTTAGCTCAGGCCGCAAGTCGCGGGGTGATGGCATCGGTTGGCTGGTGCGTAAAATTGCAGCCACCGGCACCTGTGCTGTCAGCAGAGTATAAAGCGTCGCCGCCATACCGTAAACATCTGTGGCGGGCGTATATTTTCCTTGGGCAAAATACTGTTCTGGCGGCGCGTAGCCGTCGGACACCATATTAGTGTGACTTTGGGTTGCACCGGGAGTAAACTCGCGGGCAATGCCAAAATCGATCAGCACGACTTCCTGAGTACCTTGGCGCAAAAGAATGTTTTGCGGCTTGACATCTCGGTGCAGCAAACCCTTTTGATGAACAACTTTTAAAGCAGAGCCAATTTGAGTGATGTAGAGAATTGCAAGATTTTCTGGCAGCGGATTATTTGAACCGACTACATCGCCCAAATTCTGACCGGCTATGTAGTCCATCACCATGTAAGGCTGTCCGTCTTCCACAAAGAAATCGCTGACGCGGACAATATTCGGATGAACGCAGGAAGCCAACCGCCTCGCTTCGTCTTGAAACTTGCGATCGAACTCAGCAAAATTGGGTTGCTGCCGCAGAGATTCGTTGAGGGTTTTTATAACTACAGGCTGTCCTAAATAGCGGTGATTTGCCCTGAAGGTTATTCCAAAGCCGCCTCTTCCCAATTCTTGTTCGAGGGTGTACTTTCCACCCTGTAAAGTTTTGCCGATTAGCGCATCCATAGGTTCAGGCGATCGCGTACCAGATAATATGGCTGATTATGGCACGTCTAGTGGGCGTAAACAATTAGCAAGGCATGATACTGTTGTAGTGCAATTGGACAGATCGCTCCAACGGGGTTGTTGGGCTGCATGACGCTAGACGAGATAATCAACTTGATACCTCAAGATTCTGCATAGAATATACCTTGACTTTTGACGCAATGCCTTCAAGTTTCCACTGCCACCCCGAACAAAACTCTGTCACCTTGCCTCTCCGTTGATTTGGTGGGATTTCTCGTAAATCTGCGATGCCTGAAATTAACTGATTCCTGATAGCAGCCAGAATGGATATATCGCACAAGTACATTTCTGAGGATGGATTAGCTGCTCTATCTCGTTTCCCGTGTGACCCAACGTAAACCAAGCCCAAACATAAACAATTTGAACAGTTTTGCCGAATCCACTCTAAATGGTCATGTCCTTGCTCAACATCTTTTTTGTAATAAATCGGCTCTACTTTCTTACCCGTCTTGAGTTCAAACGCGAGGCATTTTTGGGCATTGTCATCGACCCAAAACACATCAGGTCCAGTTCCATCATCATTGTCCGGGCGAGTTGAAGCGTAACCTAAATATTCGCCCAAAGCACGGACAGCTTCTTCTTGTTGCGTGCTGGAGGCGTTTGGGTCATCAAGTGCTGCCATAGAAGTACGAAAACCTTTCAAGGTTTTTTGATAGCCTTCTGGTGATTTACGTTCGGCAATTAGAGAAATTTGCCGTTCAAAATCTGTTAGTGCTGGTAATATGGCCGCCGCATCATGAGAGTCCCCGTTGATAGTCTTGGGCACAATGACCTTCTTTGAAAGTCGTTGATAAGCGCGGAAATACTCTTCCTGAGCAGCTTCGTAATCCTTTTCGTATTCTAGACACATCCCCAGCCAAAGATTGTGCCATCCGGAAAGCTTTTCATCTGCTCGTGCAGTTTCTTGAATTACTGCTTCAAGCTGCTGACGAGCCTTAGCATAATCTCGCTCCCAAAGGGCGCTGATAAATCGCACTTCGGCTAGAGCAGCTTGGGTCATCCGTTCTTCGATGTGTTGGGTTCGTTCAAATGCTTCATCGTCTAAAGCCATCTCGTTAATGATCTCACCATAAAAATCAATCCAAGATTGATTCCGGCTTAAGACCGAATCAATCACGTCAACGAGTTGAGATGCGTCTGATAACTTCTGTTGTTCGTGAAGGTATAGTCCTAGTAGAACCTGTTTTATCAACAGTTCTGGTAATAAGGCAAGTTTGCGATCATTCTTCAGCCAGTTAGTAAGACTGCTACCATTAATAATAAAGGCTCCATAGTCATTGCGTCCCCGATTAATACGTCCAAACAGTTGAATGATTTGGTTGCTAACCTTGGTAGCACGGAAATTTTTCATATCAAGAGTATCCCATTGGAATTTTTCCAAAATGGATGCACCTGTCGGTAACTCATCCAAAATCATGACACGGCAGGTATCATGTGGAAGATCAATCCCATCTACTCTCGAAACTAAAATAAAAGTCCCAGATGAGGCTTCGCGGAAATCCTGAAGCTTTTCACTAAAATCATCTGAACAAGGTGGAATCCCTACTTTATTCCATGCTTCAGCTTGGCGATACGATGGAACAGCAATCAGAACCTTATGCTTCTCTGATAGAGGTTTTACAAACCTATAATCAATCTTTTTTTGATGGATTTCCGATGAAAATAAGATTAGGCGCTCTCCATTACCCGCGTCATTTTTAGGCTCAATAGAAAGGTCTGGAATTCGTCCAAAAGCTCTGGCAATATCAGATTTATAGTTTAGGCTTGCAGAGAGATATATTCTTCTAACGTCTCGTAGAAAAACTGGCAGGCTGAAGAGAGGCAAGAATGGAGGTGCAATTTCTACTGCTCCATAGCCAAAGACAACAGCACAATGTCCTAGATTTTCTTTAAGGTGATTGAATGAATACTTGAGATTAGTGTCATTGTTAATACCAGAATCAACTAATAAGCTGTAGAGTCGCTCAGCTTTCTCCTTGACAGCATTTGGACTCGCCATGATCGGGGATTCAAAAGGACTGTCTATAGCACTTTCCAAGGAAGGAAGTTTGCCATATTCCTTGAAATGTGGCTCAAAAAGAGATTTGATATCTTTGAGTAACTCTGCTTGACCTGGTGCTGCAATTTTTAAGGTGAATGCTTCACGGATCATTCGCTCGGCGACATGAGCATCATCAAAAATTACCGCTCCTGGGAAGTGCTTTCGCTGTAAAACGCTTAACCCATTGAAGAAGCTGGTATAAGTCGTAATGCAAAATGCCTTTCCTGTCTCAAAGAGCGAGTTGCTGAAGTCACCACCAGTCCGCAAGGTACATTCTATACCAAGTTTGGTAGCTTCTCGCTGAGTTTGAAGCACAAGATCTTTGGTTCCGCAAACATACGTAACGTTTTCGATACCCTCATTCACTAAACTTTGAGCAATCAACAGACCAACCAGGGTTTTTCCTGCACCCGTGTTCAGAGCAATGAATACGTCAGATTTTCTACGATTTTTGTGCCATTCATTCAATGCCTCAGTTTGTCCCCTCCAAAGATCGTTTGGAGTATTGGGTAAGCTGGGTCTTCGCTCGAAAATAGCTATCGGATCTAACGGTTTAGTCTTACGTGCTGGTCGTTTAAGTTGAGAGAAATCCATACCTGAAGTCCTGATTTTATTGTCGTGAGAGCTTCCACCAAGGATACCGCAGCACTTTGGATGTTGCAGCCTAAAATTGAACATTCACTGAACACTTACAAAAAATTCTCAGACTACTGCCCCACAGACAACCTGAGCCATACAAGTATTAATTTGAGTGCAACTGCGATCTAACATTCCCATTGAAATATCATACCGCCCGATCGCCAAAGTTATGTTTCTAAGTCGAGTAAATCGTACCGCAACTCCAACATCATACCTGATCAGAGTATCAATTGGCGCAGCAATACCTCGCTCTTTCTCGAACCGCCTGTCTCGTCGGATCACCGATCGACATCTTGAGCCACCATCATTGCATTGATGTGGGTAAAGATACGATCTAGTTCCCCAATGGCGTCGAGTTCCGCTACCTCTTCTGCCATTAGTTGGTCTGCCTTCTTCTTCTCTAACAAATTTTCCATGCGCTGTTGGAGCGATTCACTAAATTTGAACAACTTCCACCCATCGAGTTTTTCAATGCAAATCTCATGGATTAACGAGGAGGGTTTGTTGAGAATTGAAACCATTGTAGGCTCCGAGCTTCGGGTTTTAGGTAGTGAGTAGATTATAGCTTTTATTCAATCTGGCAGATTTAATGCTCCAACCGAGAACCTTCAAATTACCGCCAAAACCAGTGGCTTAAACAGCGAAAGGGCGTTACAGTTCAAGTCGGATGATATTCATCCCTGCTTATTTGCCATCGCCATATCTTGCCTTCTTCAGGATCGTCCACCTCTGCAATGAACTTCATTCCCACTTTTTGCAACACGCTATTCGAGGCATTTTTTTCAGCTAAAGTGTGAGCGATGACTGCTTTCACCTCCTCGTGAGCGAAAGCATAATCGATCATTCCCTGTGCCACCTCTGTTGCAAATCCACGATTCCAATATTCGGAAGCAATTTCATAACCTATCTCTATAGTCCCCGACTCATCAGGTGAGCCTGTGAAACCTCCATTGCCGACAAGCACTTGATTTTTTGGATGAATAAAGAAGTAGCTGTGCCAGTCAGTTGGAGGCGGATTGGATTCGCAAGCTTCGTCAGCAGGGAGGGAAAATGCTTCCGGGAAAAGAGGCCAGCTATTAGGCACTATGACCTTTAAAGTTGCTGCAAGCTCGCTTTTACTTCGTAAGAAAGCTTCTATGTGAATCCTTTCGACGGCAAGTAGTTGAAGATTCTTAGTTGTAATCATTTTTCTACCTTCTTTAACAAGTATGATCTCACAGTATAGGCACTATCGAAACGCTTGTCTCGGAACCCTTGCGAGTTGGTAAGCGCCTCGACTTTCCAACAATTGATATTGATTGGGCTGCAATCCTAATTGCACAAATTTCTCTGGATATCCCAGCAGCAAAATAGAGGGAGAAGTTGCGTTTTTAGATTGCTTAATGTAGTCGATCGCCTTTTGGACAGCTCGGTAGTAAGTCACCGGCTCTTGGGTATAAAAAACCAGACTTGGTTTCCAGAAACCAACCATAATAAACTCTTCCCCCGGCAGTTTTTGTTGAACCGCAACCTGGGCTAACTGTCTCAGAGGTAACTGGCGGTTGATATCGACCACTTTGTAGGCGGGAGTAAGACCAAAGATGATAAATGCTACTAACCCGATCAGGTTAGCAACCAAAATCCAGCGCTGTTGCCGCTTCCAGAGTAAAAGCGCGATCGCCACCGCTGTAATTATCCAAATCGTACCGCCGACAATCAGCAATCCCGACTGCTGAATTGCTTGGGGAAAATTGGGCATTGCCGGGTCATCTCCGAGCCAGTTGTAGCAGTAGAAAGTTGCTCCGGCTACAATTAATAAAAATATGACATTGAAAATGTATGTAACTAACAGTCCTCGCGGTAAAAAAATCGGTTTTTTTTCTAAATTTATCCGCCTGTTTTCTGGTTCGTTACCTGCAATAATATCGCTCCACAGCAGTGTTACCAAAATCGCAGCGGCGGGGATTAAAGGCAATACATAACTCGGCAATTTAGTCACGGCGATCGTGAAAAAGCCAAAGATGCAGCCGAACCAAAATAGGGCAAATAAACTCAACTGAGCCGATCGCGGTTGACGGCGCCAGTAACTCCGCTGCCAAAAACGGGTGCGGGCGATCGCCACGGGCAAATAAATCGACCAAGGTGCAAAACCAACTAGCACTACAAAAAAGTAAAAATACCAAGGGGCAGAGTGCTTGTTGACTACTCCAGTAAAACGCTGGTAATTGTGATAGCCGAAAAAACTGTCAATATAAGTTTGACCGTTGGCTAAAATAACCAAAATGTACCACGGCAGGGCGATCGCCAGAATAATTAAGATTCCAGACACCGGACGCATTTCGCGCCAAAGTTGCCGAAAATTTCCCAAATAAAGCCCGAAGCTGCCAACAATCAGCGCTGGCACGACAATTCCCACAGGCCCCTTAGCCAGAATCGCTAGGGCAATTAGTACGTAAAAAGTCAGATACCACTTATTGGGAAATCGGGAAGCGGAAACCGTAGAAATTTCTGTTTTGTCTCTCTGTTCTTCTAGAGTGTAACCGAGAAAAAATGCGAGGAGTGCCGAACACATACAACCGACTAATAGCATATCGGAAACGCCAGTCCGTCCCCAGGCAATAGTTTGGGGATTTAAAGCTATTAGGGCAGCACCAATCCAAGGAGCAGAAAAAAAGAGCGGAAGACGGCGAGTTTTGAGTTTTGAGTTGTTATTCTCTGTTTCTTCTTCCGGCTTCCATCGAACTTCTTCGTGCTTCCTGACATCCGTTACATCCGTTACAGAATCCGTTGCCGAACTTCCTTCTTCCTTCGATTTCGAGAGGGTATAAAATCCGAGGCAAGTCAGACCGATCGCGCACAAAGCCGAAGGAAGACGCACGGCCCATTCGTTAACGCCCAGAGTGCGGTAAGCCACCGCCATCAGCCAGTAAATCAACGGCGGCTTGTCAAACCTGGTTTCACCGTTGAAATAAGGAGTGATGAAATCCCCTGTCACCGTCATTTGACGGGCGGCTTCGGCAAACAGCGGTTCGGTTTCGTCAACTAAACCGATGTTGCCGAGATTCCACAAAAAAGCCACCGAGGCGATCGCGCACAGCCACAACAGCGACAGCAGCTTTGGTGCGATCCTCTTCGTTGGCGTAGCCCCCGTAGGGGCGGGCTTTCCTTCGGATCGCTGCGCTAACGCTAACGGGCGATTCCTAAACTCTGACAAATTTTTAATAACTTCCTTCACCCAAACTTCCTGCGATTTTAGATTTAAAATTTTAGCTCGCATAGAGAGTCTACCGAAAGATTCGCATTCTCGAAACTCCCAATTCGATCGAATCCGCTTCAACTGAGATGTTGCACCATTCTCAACAAGGCTTTCATGGGCGGGCTCTCCTGCCCACCCCACAAGAAAATTCACTCTTTGTGAAACAGGCCCAAAAGCCTGTTATTTATAATGATGCCGCTATGTGAGTTTAACCTCCCACATAGCGGCACCATTCTCAACAAGACCGGATCGACCGGCTTTCTCGACCAAAATCTCCGCACCTGCTGCTAAGGGTTCAAGGCTGCAAAATTAATTGCCATTCTCTGGCTGTGCTGTTCCAAGCGGGCGAGGCTGTCTCCCCGGCGACGTAAGGTCCCCAATAGCGGCGAGAACCATCCTGAGCAAAAACAACCAAAATGTCTCCCTTTTGGACTTGTAACTTGCCGTCCGGCAGCGATAGCATCAGTCCCTTGTCGCCACCTTCCCCGGGCGCAAAATCCCAGTGCGCGGGTTTTCTGTAGGATTTCTCGGCTTGCCGTTTCGACAGCAGGGCCACTCGCACTGGGTGTTCGCTGCGGTTGCTGACGCGCAGACTACCGGAGGCTTTAGCATTTACAGGGATTGAGGAAAGCAATTCCTCCTCTGACTCTGGGGGGGTTGCTATTGAGTCGGGTTTGGGTTCGCTGGTGGTGCCTGCAGAAGCTGTGGCGACTGGGGAAACGGGGGGTGTGGGGGGGAGTGCGGTGGCTTGTGAGGGCCAATCGCTCGACCGATTTGAACCGTTGGAGATAGTGATTTCAAAACGTCCTATAAACATTCCTGTAATTAGGACGATCGTCACTCCAATTACGATCTGGTAAATTTTAAGCTTCATAAATTTTATGCTTAAAGGATAGACTGCACACCCGCAATTAGTCATAACTATCCTTAATGTAGAACCCGGGGCTGCGGTGCCACAAGATACAGCTACACTTAATTACCTGACTGTTCAGGACAATAACTCGGCGATCGCTCAATACCATCTTAGATGTTAAATTTTAGATTTTAGATGGTGGCGTACTAACCCCGGCCAAGATTTGGAGTTTGTCTGAAGCAGCATTTTTTGACTCATCAGTATAACTTTTAATACCAGTTTAAAAAAAGATGCAACTGTAGGCCCGTGCTCCAAACCCCGATCGTCATCAGTCATTCCCAATTCTAAAATCTAAAATCTAAAATGGTATAACTTCTATGCAGAATACCCGAATTAACAGATTGATTGATGTTCTGGGTGAGCAATTCGGACGCTGGCTGAGCAATCCTTGGCGACGGATTTCGATCCTGGTAATTAGCCTGCTGTCGGGCACTTTTTTGGGAACAGCTATTTCGACGATTGCCGGACAATCCGCTGATTGGGATATTGTCGCGGCCGGGCTGTTGGTGTTGTTGACGGAGTTGACGAACCGACTGGTTTACGGCGGCAAGAGGCCTGCAGCCGGTTATTTGTGGGTGGAGGTGCTCAATTCTCTGAAAATTGGCCTGACTTACAATTTATTTGTGGAAGCTTTCAAACTGGGCTCTTAAAAAATTTTGAATCTATAGGGGCGGGTGGAGTGAGGATCTATGCAATCAAGCAAGTTTACGATTACCCAAACCCGCCCTCCCCACGCTAAGAATATAGACTAATTACTTCGGGTAATTTCTAGAGTAATTCTGCCGCCGAAGTCAGGGATGGGAGCGGCCGGTTTTGAGAGCTGTATCTTGACTTTTTCGACTAAAGGCAGTTGTAAAAGTGCTTGGGCGATCGCATCTGCTAGCCGTTCGATTAATACAAACTTCGAGTTTTTGACTAGCTGTTGAACCAGAGTAATTGCACTTCGGTAATCAAGGGTATGTTCGATATCATCGCTTTTTCCTGCTGGGGATAAATCTAACCAGAGAGTGACATCCACTTCAAACCACTGCCCCAAGACCTGCTCCTCTGGCAGATACCCAGTGTAGCCGTAGCAGCGAATTCCTGTAAGTTGAATTGAATCCATTTTGAAATAAACTAAAACTGCATTGCATATACCAATTTACATTGAACCAGATCAAATTATAATTCTCTTTTCTCTCTTTACTCTGCGCCCTCTGCGCCATTCGCGGTTCAATCACTCTTATTCTATCTTAAATTTCAAAACTGCCCTCCCTTCTCCAACTTGTCCAAAAAATTCTCAGCAACTTGATACCATTTCTTTCTAATTTCTGCATCTTCGGGCTTGTCTGTCAATGTACGACCTTGTAATTCTGGATATTTGTTGTAAAATAATTCATCTACTTTATTATAAAAAATCTCCGGCTCGATATTAAGATTTTTGCGACGCTTGCCAATGTTCTCTTGCCTAGCTATTTCTGCATCTAAAGACTTATCTGGAAAATGCGGAAGTTCGGGAATTTTTGGCAGTTCAGGTAACTTTGGGAGAGTAAAACCAGATTTGACTGCACTAAAAGCTAGAATTCCCGGCAATAAAACCACACTTAAAGTCCCGAGGGTTTTCCAAGGAATTAGCTTAATTTTGCTAGTGTTGCTGTTAACAATTTGAGGGTTCTGCCCCACAGGCATATTGTTATTAGTAGCAGTTTGAGTGCTGTGTTTGAAGGGGCGGCCGACAAAGTTCATTGTCACCATTTGGGAAATTATACTGCCAATTTGAGATAGTTTGGGATCTTTGAGTGCTTCGCGGACTTCTTTTGCAGATTGGTAGCGATCGCCCGGTTGTTCAGCTAACATCTTATCCAACACTGTGCCGAGATTTGAGCTGACACTGACGTGCGATCGCCAATCCCAAGTTTTATTATTGATATCGTACAATTTTTGAGGCTTTTTGCCGCTTAGCAGTACCAAAGCCGTGACGGCTAAAGCGTACAAATCGCTAGCAGCAGAAACTTTCCCCAGTCGTATTTGTTCGGCCGGCGAATAACCCTGTTTGCCGATCGCCGTATCCGATTGTCCGTTAAACTGAAGTACGGCATTGGCTGCGATTTGCTTGACTGAACCGAAATCAATTAAAAATGGTAGTTTGTCAGCATCATGCTGAATAATATTATCCGGGGAAATATCGCGGTGAATTAAATTTTTTGAGTGGATGTATTCTAAAACTGGTAAAAGCTGAAATAGCAGTTGAGTAACTTCGGCTTCGGTAAAATTTTTACCTTGCTGCTGGCGCGATATCAATATTTCTTCGTAGGTTTGACCCTTGATATAATCTTGCACTAAAAATAAAGATGGATTCCCGCCCAAATCCGTTCGCAGGAGTTCTCGAAACCTGGGGATTTGCGGGTGTTGGAGGTGGTAAAGCATACTCGCTTCGCGATCGAACAATTCGGCAGCTTTCGGGCTGTGAACTACCGGAGAAAACTCTTTGAGTACGCAAGATTCGTTGTAGCGGTTGATGTCTTCGGCGAGGTAAGTGCGCCCGAAGCCACCGCGACCTAATTCGCGGAGAATGCGGTAGCGTTTTTCGAGAGTCGAACCGGGGGCGAGGAGGGAAGAGTTAGACATAAACCACGGCAAATTGTTCGAGTTGGGGAGTCGCCGAGCACAGTATAGCTTATTGTAGCTAAGTTTGTTTGAATGTCAGGGCGATCGCTTTTTTTGGGATGGATGAAGGAGAAGGGACACTTTGCTTAAGATGCAGTATCTACAGGCTATTGGGTGGGTTTTACCAGCCATCTATGTCGGAAACAAACAATAATATAACAGCGCACTCTTAAAATCATCCCTACTGCGATCGCACTTATTCACCTACTTTTTCTGCTAACTTATGCTCTTTGAAAGCTTCTAACAGCTTTCTATTTTAAAATTTAGGTACAATTCGATTTCGATCGCCCTCCGGCCTTCATGGAAAAAGAAAAAGTGCAGAGAATTCAAGGGTAGAGAAGAGTTCTCGCGGGAAGACTAAAGCACATAACCGAAAACCGGAGACTACGCAGAAACCAGAGCAACACGAAAACCGTAAAAACCGTAGCGTACGGGTCCGTCCACCGAAACGCAATTACGCATGGCACTGCGGCATTCATCCAAATAGGAGCACCAGTCGCCACCACGCATCACCCGCAAATGATCTGTGCCAGTTTCCCAGCCAGTTTCCCAGAAACTGCCGTCAGTTGGTGCGCCCTGATAGTTTTTGTACCACCTATCGCTGCACCACTCCCAAACATTGCCGTGCATATCGTACAGCCCAAAGGCATTGGGGGGAAAGCTCCCGACATCAGTTGTTCGTCCGAATGTACCCAGTATTGGTCTGCCTGAGTGTTCGGGCAATCGTAGCTCACAATTGACTAAAGCGGAGGTAGTTTCCCCAAAATGGAATGGGGTTGTTGTACCAGCACGACAGGCGTATTCCCATTCTGCTTCACTCAGGAGGCGATATTTTTTCTTGGTTTGTTGGGAAAGTTTTCCACAGAATTCAACAGCATCATACCAGGATACACATTCAACAGGAAGTTGTTCACCTTTGAAATGTGATGGGTTGTTTCCCATCACTGCTTGCCACTGTGCTTGAGTGAGCGGGTATTTTCCGGCATAAAAAGCGGGTACTTTTACTTGATGCTGCGGACTTTCATTATCCCATCTAAATCTCTCTGTTTGTGGCGAACCCATCATAAATGTGCCACCGGGAATATATACCATTTCCAGCACAACTGAGTTCCCTAAGTCTTCGGGGAAAAAGTGAGCATAATGATGGTGGTGATTGTTGTCTTTTCCTTCAGCATCAACTGTTATGACATCAAAGTCAAAAGTCGGCAAATAGTGGTGGAACTGCCCTTTTATATTTAGTTGATTTTTATGCTTCAGCAGCGAATAGGCTGCAAATTTGACCTTTATTGATTCATCTTGCAGTGCGCCAATTATTAAATCTAAGCCAGTTTCTCCATATTTAATCGCTTCTGAAAGTGCGGTGATTCTGACTTCCACAGCGGGTGATGCCAAACGACTTTTAACGCCGGGAACCCCGCCTAAAACGGCGGCATCGAATGGTGCTTGAGATTCACCGCCCTTTACGGCATCGTATTCTCTGGGTTGATTTGGATTTTCTGTCATAATCGGGACTTACATAGGTGTCACACTTCTATCGAGTTGTAGGGTGCGTCAGACGCAGTTCTAGGGTGATTATTCAGGAACTCGGATTCTGACGCACCCTACTAATTATGCCCGTTGCGTAACTCCTGTATTACAAATCTCGATGTGTAAATTCCTTAGCTTCTTTCCCTACATAACTAGCCGCAATATGGCCATCTCCAACAACTCGATACTTATAGGTAATCAACCCCTCTAAACCGACAGGCCCGCGAGGCGGCATTTGCTGCGTGCTAATCCCTACTTCTGCACCGAAACCGTAGCGGAAGCCGTCGGCAAATCGAGTCGAACAATTGTGATAAACTCCGGCCGCATCGACTCCATTTAAAAAAGTTTCGGCGGCTTCGCTATCTTCGGTAACAATGACATCGGTATGTCTGGAACCGTATGTATTGATATGGTTTATTGCCTCTTCGACAGAATCTACTATTTTGATTGACAAAATCAAATCGCTGTATTCTGTAGACCAATCGGTTTCTGTCGCTTCGGCAATATTTTCGAGGATGGGGCGAGTTTTTTCGTCTCCCCGCAGTTCGACTTTTTTCTGCTGCAAAGCTGCGGCGACAGCAGGCAGGAATTTGGCGGCGATCGCACTGTGAACTAACAAGGTTTCAATGGCATTGCAGGCGGCTGGATACTGAGTTTTTGCATCCACAGAAATCTCTACTGCTTTCTGAATATCCGCCGCTTTGTCTGCGTACAAATGACAAATTCCGTCGGCGTGTCCTAACACGGGAATTCTA
Source organism: Microcoleus sp. BROC3 (assembly GCF_036702515.1). NCBI lineage: Bacteria > Bacillati > Cyanobacteriota > Cyanophyceae > Oscillatoriales > Microcoleaceae > Microcoleus > Microcoleus sp. BROC3. The sequence goes on along the minus strand of NZ_JAUBTQ010000013.1, from coordinate 51,935 downwards.
GTATTTTCCTGCACGAACCGCACGAAGGAATTAGAACCTCTGGGAATAATCAAATCTACATATTCATCCATTTTCAGCAGTTCGATTGTTTCTTCCCGCGTTGTCAGCAACTGCACAACTTCGGGATTAACTGCGGTTTCTGCTAATGCTTGATGTATCACTTTTGTCAAAATTTCGCAGGAACGGACTGCTTCTTTGCCTCCTTTGAGAATGACGCCGTTTCCGGATTTAATTGCCAAGGATACTATCTGAATTAAAGCTTCTGGGCGCGCTTCAAAAATAATGCCTAAAACGCCCAAAGGACAGGTGATGCGCTTCAGAATTAATCCTGTATCCAATTCACGGTGAATTTGCACGACACCGATCGGCTCAGGGAGTTTCGCAACGTCGCGCACGCCCGCGATCGCACTTTTCAACTTGCTCTCATCCAACTTTAGGCGATCGTACAGCGGTTTCGCTATTCCATCCACCTCAGCCGCCTTGCAGTCAGCAGCATTCGCCGCCACAATATCCGGCGCAGCAGCTTCTAAAGCTTTAGCTATAGCCTCAATAGCGTGATTTTTGGCATCAGCGGACAAAACTGCCAATTTTCTAGCAGATACGCGCGTTTTTTGGGCAATTTCAATAATAGACATGGCAGTAACTTTCAAATAGTTTTGATTGTTGGATTTTGAATTTTGAGTTTTGAATTGAATCCGCACAAATAAATTTCGGGGCGGTTTTCAGTCTTAACAATTTTAGAGGAAATTCTATATTTTTGTTGACACCCCTTACAGCAATCCGCATTAACAGGTTAAAACAGTGAAGTATAGATAAAATCCCACGGTCATTTCCATTTGTCAATAACCTTTGGAGATTATTATGTCATCTCACGCCCCTTTACGCAAGGCAGGGCGAGCCGCCAAAGCCGGCGTTAAACTGATACAGAAAACGGGCGGAAATCTCGTTTTAGCTTCCGGCGTCACCATCAGCCTGCTGTTTGGTATGGTGCTAGCGCTATCCTTAGCATCAGTTTTAATTCTCAACAGTCCCGATCCAGTCACCGGATTGGCGATCGCACTTCCCATAACTCTGATTTTTAACATCGCTGCTTTTTTCCTATCGCCTTACTTGATGGATTTAAGCCAAAATTGGCTATACCATACTCGCTGGGTTTCCCTAGCAGAAATAGAAAGCCTAAGTCCCGAAACAGCAAAAGTTATTAAGAAGGTTTGCAAGCAGAAAAAACTCTCTTCTCCGCGTTTAGGAATTATCGACGACCAAAACCCTACTGCTTTTACTTACGGTTCATTTCCCAACAGCGCTCGCTTAGTCGTCAGTCAAGGTCTTTTTACCTATTTAGACGACGAGGAAATTGCCACTGTTTACGCCCACGAACTCGGTCACATCGTCCACTGGGACTTTGCAGTAATGACTTTAGCTTCGACTTTGGTGCAGATTACTTATTTAATTTACACAACAGCTCAAAGAATGGGTCGAAGTGGTGGCGAAAAAGCTAAAGATGCGGCCGGTACGGTAGCTGCTGTTGCTTATTTGTTTTACATCGCAGGCACTTATTTATTGCTGTATTTGTCGCGGACGCGAGAATATTTTGCCGACCATTTTGCTGCCGAAACTACTGGCAACCCCAACGCTTTGTCTCGCGCTTTGGTAAAAATTGCTTACGGTATTTTGGAAGAAGGACAAAGAGCCACCGAACCCAGCCGCTTATTAGAAGGAACTCGCGCTTTAGGCATTTACGATGCGAAAGCTGCCACATCTACCGGTACCGCTTACCGGATTTCTTCGGAACCAGAAAAGATTGGGCGAGTGTTTTTGTGGGATATGTTTAATCCGTGGGGTTGGTGGATGGAGTTGAACTCTACTCACCCGCTGACTGGTAAACGAGTTCGTGCTTTGAGCACTTATGCCGAACAATTAGGCTTGGATGTTGAGTTTGACATGGGTCGGATTGTCGGCGAAGGCAACGATTTGAGCAAGCGGAGATTGTACGGCAATTTTGTGTTCGATTTACTGCTGTACAGTGCAGAAACTCTGGGGTTAGCGGTGGGTTTTGCGATCGGCATTTCCCTGTATGCTGTAAACCCGATGATGATGGTGGCTTGTCCTTTAATCGGTTTGGGCGTGGGAATTTTGCTCAAAACTATGGTGATGTTCCCGAATTACCAACAAGCAGAACATTTGGATGTTTTAACCTTAATGTCTGACCCCTATGCAAGTCCTTTGCGGGGTCAACCGGCACAACTGCAAGGCGAATTAATTGGTCGCGGCGATGCGGGTTATACCTTCGGTTCTGATTTGAAATTGCAAGATAGAACGGGAATGATTTATCTGCGATATGCTTCTCGTTTTGGGCCTATTGGTAATTTTATGTTTGGCATGAAACGGGTTAAAAGTTTGATTGGAATGGATGTTAGCGCATTGGGTTGGTTCCGCCGGGGTGTTGCACCTTGGATGGATTTGATTCAGCTTGAAAGCGATAGCGGTACGACGGTTAAGAGTTATCACCGCTTCTGGTCTTTTGTGATGGGTATCGGTGCGATCGCGATCGGTATTGCCTCGCTATTTATATCATTTGCTGCTTAAAAGTTGAAAGGAATAAAGTCCTTACTACAAACAGGTTCATAGTGAAGACTTTATTCGTCTTAAGTCAGGGTTAAGGACTCAACCATTAGTATCAACTTCAACAGTTGACAGATTAACCTCTTCCTGAGTATAATCCCTGGGTGTTAAACCAGGGGCTTAACTGATGACCTATCGCTGTTAAGTGGTTGATCTGGTTTGAATTCCGGTGTGGAACGCAATTGCTTCAGATCGATAAATACCGAAAATTGGCTGGTATCCAACAACCCGGCTTTAAGCTGTTTTTTCTTCTGCAATTGTTGACCGATCGCACAAATTTTGCACATGATTTTAGCTCTTTTTGATGATATAATAGTCGTTCTGGAAATCATGGGCTAGTTGCTTGATTTCAACGCTGCTAAACCCAGCTTCACTCAACATTTGCAGCGCTTTTTCTTGACCCCACATCGTGCCCAATCCCATGCCGCCATAGGCTAAAGAAACTGTCATGCAGTGCATACAAGAAATGGTGTAGAGGAAGGGGGCAAAGGGATGGTCTAGATTACCGCCGACATCCGTGGTGGCGCGGATATCTTGCATCAAGTAAACACCATCGGGACGCAACGCTTTGTAGATGTTTTGCAGGACAATATCGGGTCTGGCTTGATCGTGAATTGCATCAAATGTGGTTATGAAATGGTAGCGATCGCATTCATCCAATGTGGCGGCATCCTTCACCTCAAACTGGATATTATTCAACTTCCGCAATTGCGCTTCGGTGTTGGCAGTGGCGATGGCTTCTCCCGAAAAATCATAGCCTGTGAATCGGCTATTGGGAAAGGCTTCAGCCAGCTTGTTGAGTGCTCGCCCGCTACCGCAGCCGACATCTAGCACCTCAATACCCCGCTGCAACGCTTCGGTAAGTCCGGGAATCAGTGGCAGAATATGGTCAAATAGAGCAGATACCACGGTTTGTACGCTATCTTCTGCCATCACGGCATGAAAACGTTTGAACTCTGAATAGGGTACACCGCCACCTTTGTAGAAACAATCAATAATCCGATCTTCCACCGATGCCAACACCGGAATGAATTGAGCAAAGGGGGCAATGTTGTCAGAAGCCGCAGCCCGTGTCAGGAATGCTGCATATTCTGTCGGCAAAGTGTAGGTTTTGTCGATCGAATTATAATCCACTAAGCGACCCGTTACCATTGCACCGAGCCATTCCCTCACGTAGCGTTCGTTCAATCCGGCAGCATCGGCAATTTGTTGACTGGTAGAGGGCGGCAATTCTGCCATTGTGTCAAACAGTTCGGTGCGATGCCCGATCGAAATCATGACTGATAGTGCGCCACTGTTGAGAATGTCCAGCATCCGTTCGGCGAATGCTTCTGCTTTGGTTTGATCGAATGTTTGTGTCATCATAATTTAATGGTGATGGTATTCAAAAGTCATCAGTCAAAAGTCATTAGTCATTAGTCATTGGTTATTGGTTATTGGTTATTAGAACAAACAAATAACCAACCGTCAACCGTCAACCGTCAACCGTCAACAATCATTCCGGTGTTACCGGAATTGATTTCACGCATCTGTTCTTGCACCCAAATTTCAAACAATTCGCGCAGCAAACGTTGACGCATCGCTAAATCAAACTGAGCCGGAATCAATGTTTCTAATCTGACGATCGCCAGCCATCCTTCTACAGGCATAGGATGCCAAAGCTGACCGGGCCCGCTTATCGCCAACAGATGCGCCAAATTCGGGTGGATTGTGCCGAGTTCCGCCGGGCCAACGATTCCATTGACTTGAGCTTCTGGGCCTTGGGAATACTCGCGCGCCAGTTCGGCAAAGGATTGCTCTTTTTCTTGAATCCGAAAATACAGTTCGCGCGCCATTTCTGCGTCTTTAACCCGAATCAAAGAATAGATGACTCGATCTAGCGATCGCTTGCGTTGCAGAAAATATGACTCTAGTTTGTGATGCCAAGTTTGGTGTTTAAATTTCTCAATTTTGAGCAGCCTTGGAATGAAAACAGTCTCTAAAAATTCCCGACTCATCCCGTGCTGTTTTAGCCAAATCTGTTGTGTGGTTTCGTCGCTCAGTTGATTTTGTTCGTAGAACTGCTGGCGGACATTCGCGATTTCTTCGGCGGTGCAATCAATGGGGGCGATCGCTTCATCAATGATGCTCTCGCGGTATAATTGGGGCAGCATTTGGTAGCTGGCAAGTCGAGGAACTATCTCCTCCCCAGAGAGGGTGCGATTGCGGATTTGTAATAAAACTGCGGTCATAGCTGTCTGGCTTCAATTAAAGCCATTTGAACGAACAATTGATAGGGTAAGGTGCACAGTGTGCACCCTACAGATAGAGTTTTTACATCCAGGATTTTCTAGTTGGGAATCGGAGTCAAGGTAACAGAGTAATTAGTGTTACCTGTGAATTGAGAGGCTTGAAGATAGTAGTTAGTTGCAGGAGCCAAGTTTTGGACAAATCCTTCGGAAATAGTGCCTCGCTTAACCACACTTCCAATTACCTCACCTGCATCGACGGCGCGATTGTTGTTTTTGTCTTGAATCAATCGGAGATCGGCATCAGCGCTGAGATTATTGAGACCAAAGTGATAAAATCCCTGGGTATTGACAGCCAGATGGATAGTATCGGTGGTGTCGGTGTTACCCACAGAACCTTGATGAGTTCTTGGTTTGTCGTTGGAAAAGACGGCACCGAAATCAGCTTCTACGGCGAGGACTTTGCTGGGTGTTCCGATCGCGTCAGCCGATACTCTCAAATTGTAGGGAGTATCGTTGAACGCACGGTTCCGATTGACTTGCACCACGTAATTGCCTGCATCAACGTCAGCAACTGCTGAGGACAAGTTGATTACTTCATCCAAACGCAATCGATCGGAAATAGCAATTTGCTTATCGTTACCATCAACTAAGCCATTGCCATTGAAATCGCGAAATAGTTGAACATTCAGATCGTCGGTCATACCAACCAGCCCAAGGTTGATATTTTTATCGCTATCCAGACGGAAACTGTAGGTGTCTTTGCTGTTGAGATTACTGATAGTGCGGCGCGGAACTACTACGGCACTATTAGATGGCAAGGTACCAAGGTTAAATTCAGCCATTTTATTTCTCCTTAAAGTGTAAAGGGATTAGTTAATTTGCTGGTTGTTTGCTTAACTTGATATCAATCTAACGAGGCGATCGTTCCGAAACCGTTCCGAAAGCGTTCTCGAAGCGTTCCCAAAGCATCAAAGCCCGATCTGCCGCACGAATTTAAGGTTTGAGAACTTCCGCACACCAAACGCAATCGAAGGGAATTCCCGCTTTACCGTGGGCTTCTCGAATCACTTCCGCATCGGGTGCATTCAGTTCGCACACCACACGAGTTTTATCCAGCGACGCAGAGGAACGCACCCATTCAATACCCCGTTCCTGATAGCAGGCTAAAATTAATCGCTGGGCTTCGTTCCACTCTTCATCGCTAAAGCCATTCGGATAGCTTCCCTCCAACACCTTGAGGATTGGTTCGTTCCATACAGGTGGCACACCTTCAGGTTCAATAACTTGGGCTGTCCAAACCTTGCTAAATCCAACATCGGCTTGGCGATAAGCTTGTCGCACAGACTCTGCATCTGGTGCCTCAAAGGTGCAAATCATGCGATCGCGATCGGCTGAGAGTAAAGAGTACCACCACTTGGCATTTCTTGCCCCAAGACAATCCAAAACTCGCGTATCAGCTAACATTTCTGCGGTGATGGGTCGATCGGCAACGGTTTCAACTTTGATAAGAGACATAATTACTTCCTCTTAATTAGTAATGACTGTTGATTGGTCACTGTTGACTGTTAACTACTGACTCATGACTAATTGTAGCGATTGATGATTTTCCTCACTCTCACCCGAATTTTTTCAGCGCCTCGCAGTGGACAAAGTGAGCGAGTTGTCACCCCCCCAGTATAAACGTGGGTAAAGTCTGCTCTACGATCGCATTCTCAACCAATCTGTAAATGATAGTGCGATCGTACAAAAATATCAGAAAATTAAGTTCTTGCCTGATGGATCTCTTGAGCAGTCCTCAATCCAGATGCTAATGCGCCCTGCATCCATCCCCTCGTAGTAGAAGTGTGTTCTCCAGCAAAATAGACTTTACCTTCCGACTTTCCAAGTTCATCAAAAAACTTTTTTTCTTGCTCTTCAGTCGGGTATGCCCAACCTGACCTCGACCAAGGATCTTTAGCCCAAGAATAACTGGTCATCTTGCCCTGATAAGCACTTACACCAGGGAGAATCTTTTCCCATCGCTGTAGTAATTGAGGCAATTGTTGCTCTGGGGCGAGGGCATCCATAGCAATGGCATTTTCCCCTTTCAGATAAGCTTCCAAAATACCTGTTTTTCCTGGAAAATCCCAACTTGGTTGCCACAGTTCTTCAGGACGATCCTCAAACAAACCCCAACCATTCAATCCTTCTTTTTCCCAGAATCTTTCGGAGAATTCAACAAACATTCGTGTCGCTGCGCGATAATTATAACCCCCAGCGATAGCAAGCTGTTTTTGAGGTGATAGTGGAGGCTGAAAGTTGATCTGTCCCAAGACTGGCAAGGGAACAGTACATACTACGCAGTCTCCAGTGTATTGCTGTCCTGATTGGCACAAGACTTGAACCCCTGAAGAAGTTTGTTCAATGCGAGTAACCGCAGATCCTAGATGAATTTTATCAACTAGAGCGGTAGCAAATGCTTGTGGTAATCTATCTGAACCTTGAGCAATTTTAGCAACTTTTGATATGTCTCCTCCCGGTATAATTTTAGCTAAATCATCAGCAGGAATCAGAAGACGTTGCCCATTCTTCACAGAAATGTAAAGCCCATCCGGTGGTAAAAAACGCTTGAGAGTCAAACCAAAATGTTGAGCATAGCCAAGTGTTAAATTGTGATCGGATGGAATTCTTGCTGCTCCCGCTTCTACAAAATGATTATCACTAAAATTGCCTCGCAAGGTCAAAACTCTCCCTCCTACTCGCTCGCGGGCTTCTAAAACCGTTACTGTATGACCTACTGCTGCTAACTCGTAAGCGGCAACCAAACCAGACAACCCCGCTCCGACGACGATCACTTTCTGAGAGGATAGTCCTTTCTCTAATGCTCCTGGAGTTCGGGAGTTTTGGGCTTTAACTTGAGCATGGGCTATTACCGCACCAAACGTTACAGCGCTACTTAATAGAAATTGACGGCGATTCATTTTAAACATAGCGTTCTAGCCAATAATTACAGTAATACTAAAGGTTTTGCATAATTTAGCAAAAAAGGAGAATATGAAGCAATTATCAAACAAGCTGAAGAGTTTAAAAAATTAGATCGGCGATATGAAGTAAAGTAAAGTTCCCTGTGATGAACACCATCCCTAATTGCAGTTCGCTACAATTAATGACTAATAACTAATGACTAATCTGTTCGATCGCCCGATCGACAGCAGTGCGGGCGCGGAAACTCAGCGCAGGGCAATCTATGCGATCGCGCAGCGATTCAAACCGCGCGATCGCCCCTTCTCGATCGCCCAAAGCTAAAGCAGCCTCAATCAAAATCGCCCAAGCCAGAGCAATCTCGCTGGGATGATCGACCGTCTGAGCGGCTTCTAAAGCAGCTTCAGCGCGGGCTGTTGCCAAAAGAGGTCGATCGCACTCTAAATCCACTTGAGCGGCCCCAATCAGCACGTAAGACAGCATCCGTTTGGCATCCACCTGCTGCAAAGTCGCGATCGCCCGCTCCAAAGCAGCATCGGCTTCAGTTTGCTGAAGCTGATAGTTTGCTAAAGCTAAAAGTGCATTGGCGATCGCCCCTTCACTGCCTTCGCCTTTAATTTTGGCTCCGACGATCGCCATTTCCTGACAATAAGGCAATGCCGCCGCCGGATCGCCCGCTTCCAGTTCCGTCATCGCCAAATAGCTGAGGTTATAACACTCGCACCAGCGATCCTGCTGGGCCGCGGCCGATCGCCACGCCTGTTGCCACAAAACTCGCGCTTGGGCATAGTTCCCGTGATGGCGCTGTACGGCACCCAACCCTTGGTCAATTCCGATGTTCTTCAAACCAACTCTCTCAGCCAGGGACTGCGCCTCTAGCAACAATGCTTCTGCCCGCGCCATTTCCCGTCCAATTTCCGCCAAGCAAGACCCGCCATAGGCCAGCAATCGCACGGCAGTAGCTGGACTGGATGCCCGACTTACCTCTGCTGCGCGCAGCGAGTGTTGATGAACGTTGGCGAAGTTGCTGCGATCGAAATGCAAGATCACCAATGCTTCAAGTCCCGTGGCTTCTGCTTCTTCTAAACCGAGAGCATTTGCTTCATCGATTAAGCGGTGCACATCGCTGTCGAGTTGAGAAACTCGATCGCCCGTAACGCCTGCGATCGCGCTAACCCGCAGCAATTTTAAATGCAATTGAATGCGAGTGCGATCGTCAAGTCCTTGACACTGCTCAATCCCAAGCTGAGCCAATTCTGATGCTTCCGCGTAGGCAAACACTTTCAAGCAACGTTCTGCTGCGGACAAGGCGCTAGACGCTGCCAATTGTCGATCGCCCCCGATGGCCGCGTGACGGGCAATATCGCCAGCCCAGGCGCCGTCTGGTGTGGAGAGTTGATTCAACTTATGGGCAATTTGCAAATGTATCAAATGGCGGCGCGGTTGTGACAACTGCCGGTAGACAGCCTGACGCACAATATCGTGAGCAAAGTCATAGCCGATTTCGTCACCGACAGAGGCGCTGGGACGGATAATGGTTTGTTGTTCGAGCTGTTCGATCGCCATCAGCAATTTCGGCAGCGGATAGTCTGCCACATGAGCCACCGCTGTCGGTTTGAAGCTCCGCCCCAATGCAGCGGCCCAAGGCAAAAATTCGCGAGCCATGTCATCCAATTGCTGGAGGCGATCGCGGATCAAAGCCTCTAAATTATCAGCAGGAGTAGACCGATCCTGGGACAATGCCCGGGCAACTTCCAGCGCAAACAGGGGATTCCCCCCACTATCGATAAATACGCGCTCGACCGCTTCTGGAGATAGCTCTAACGGATTAACCGCTTGCTGTCTGCGAATCAATTCAGCCGTTTGTTGTCGATCGAAAGGATGCAATTCCAGCGTTAGCAGCCGTCGTTCTCGTCTGAGAGCCTGCACCACCCGCTCCATGCCCGCATTCTCCTCTAGTTCCGTGGAACGGGCGGTGCAGGCGAATAAAATCGGCTTGTGACTCAACAAGCGGATGGCGTAGTGTAGCAATGCCGATGAGGCTTCATCGATCCACTGAATGTCATCCAGAATGACGATTAACGCAGCCTCACTGGCAGATTGAGCCAGCAATTGTACCACCGCATCAAACAGATGACTGCGATCGGGCGGAGCTTTCCCAGGTTGAGCGAGCTCTGGGAGCAAGAAACCTAGCTCCGGCGGAATGTTGAGGGCGGGGGGAATAACGATCGATCGCAGCGCATCAATCCAGATGCCGTAGGGTCGCACCATCTCGGCGGCAAATCCGCGTCCCCACAGCACTTGAACCGCCTGTGCCGTGGCTCGTAGCTCCTCCAGCAAGCGAGTTTTGCCGATTCCGGGTTCGCCCGCGAGCAAGAGCACTGGCGATGCCTCAGCGCTGGCGATCGCGCCGCAGTTCGCAAGCAGTATCGGCTTTGCCCACTGCTGAATCGATGCCCATTCGCGATCGCGTCCCACTAGAGGCGACAAAGCTAAAGGCGAGGGAAACAAATTCGTTTGGGGTGGCCCAGCGGAGTCAGAGGAGCGTTGAATGTCGGGCGCTTCGTCTTCCAGCAACAGTTGCTCGTAGAGCTTGCGAACGATCGCACTAGGGTCAACTCCTAGTTCCTCGCGCAGCAAAGTCATGCAGCGGTGGTAGACTTGCAGTGCATTGGCGCGATCGCCGTTCAAATGGTGCGATCGCATCAAAGCTGCGTAGCTGGTTTCGTGCAACGGATCGATCTCCAGTAAGCGCTGTGCAGAGCGGATTGCAGCCCGATAATCACCCTGAGCTTCCGACAGGCGAGTCAGAGATTCGAGTGCGTGGAGCAATTTCTGTCGCAGGTGTTCGCGTTCTGGAAAAATCCACTCATCCTCACAACTCGGCAGCAAATCACCGCCGTAAAGCGCGATCGCTTGCTCCCAGGCAGTTCTGGCACCGTTAACATCTGCGGCTCGTTCCGCTGCTTCTGCTGCGGCGAATGCCCGTTCAAACTCAGCCACATCCAGCAGGAAAGGTGCATGGGGATTCCATTGTAGGGTTTTGGCATCCGCCAGCAGGTAGCGATCGGCATCGGGGAGTCCCTGACGCAGGTGATGCAATTCCCGGCGCAAGTTGGTGCGAGCTTGGGCCTCCGTTGAATCGGCCCAGAATTGAAAGGCAAGCCGCTGACGGGTTTGCGGGATATCGCGATGCAGTACCAGGTAAGCCAACAAAGCTTGCGGGCGCTCTGTGGTGACACCGACAACGGGCTTGTCTGCACAGGAAAGGCAGAATCCGCCTAGTAGTTTGATATCTAAGGTAGAAAGCATATAGCTAGATATTATTTGTGATTTTAATCCATGCTCCGGTGTGTTAACTTCAGGAATGTCCGCAGGTGGCGATCGCAAATTTAAATGACATTACTATACTATGTTATCCGTGCGGCAATCTGTTTGAACTAGGCCCACTTTTGTATTTTTAATATAAATGTAATATAGATGCGGTACGATCGATTTCACTACTACTCTCACTCAATGCAATTAACAAGGCAAACATGATCGCCAAAATTGCTACCCTCAGCCTCTTGTTTATAGTTTTGACTCTAGCATTCAGCAACAGGCTTTTCAAAAATCATCTGTTAAAACCTTTCACTGACAGCAATTTGTCCAACCAATTAACATCTGATTTGACAACTTTGACCGCCCAAACGGAAAACCAGGACAAAAAAAATACCATGCAAAGTATTCTCGATGACAGCGCAAAATTAGAAAAACTAGCTAGCGATTTCCAATTTATAGAAGGCCCGATTTGGCATCCAGAGGGCTTTTTGCTGTTCAGCGATATTCCAGCCAATATTATCTATAAATTCGCCTCAAATCAGCAAGTTGAGGTATTTCGCCGCCCTTCGGGAAAAGCCAACGGTAATACTTTAGACAAAGAAAATCGCTTACTTACTGCCGAACACGAAAATCGCCGCGTATCCCGCACAGAAAAGGACGGCAAAGTTATCACATTGGCGGATAGATACGAGGGCAAGCGGCTCAACAGTCCGAACGATTTGGTTGTTAAATCCGACGGCAGCATTTATTTTACAGATCCGTCCTACGGTGTTAGTAAAGAGCAGGAAGAATTGGGTTTTTACGGTGTTTACAGGCTGGCACCCGACGGAAAATTAACTCTGCTGGTTAAGGATTTGGTGCTGCCGAACGGCCTCGCATTTTCACCAGACGAGCAAAAACTTTATGTCAACAATTCGGAAGCGGGATACATTGCCGTTTTCGATGTAAAACCGGACGGAACTGTTACCAACCAGCAGCTTTTTGCGGATTTAAAAGATGCCAGTAAAGGCGGAGTTCCCGACGGTCTAAAAGTTGATGTAGAGGGGAATGTTTACAGCACCGGGCCGGGGGGAGTGTGGATTTTTTCGCGAGGTGGCAAGCTTTTGGGGAAGATTTCTGTGCCTGAGACGGCGACTAATTTGGCTTGGGGAGAAAGCGATCGCAAAACGCTTTACATTACGGCAAATACAAGTCTGTATCGGATTCGGCTTAAAATTGCGGGCGTGCGGCCTGGAAAATAATCTAAAATCGGGCGAAATTGAAAGTAAAGCGGCATTGGTAGGCGAATCTCATATAAAGTATTTGTTTGTAGTAGTTCTTCAGCGCTGCTGCGAACTTTTATTTAAGACATTTTTTGACCGAGAATTTTTTGATGGTACCCGCCACGCGATCGATCCGTGGAATCAATCCAAAATCTAAAATCTAAAATCCTCAAGCCCCCGACTCGATCCGTGGGGTCAATCCAAAATCTAAAATCTAAAATCTAAAATCGAATGACTGCGATGTTCATAGCCCGCTTGCATAAATTTCTGACTGCGACTGTGGATGAAAAATCCCGATCGCGCACAATATTTTGGTTAACTCTGAGCTTGACATTTGCCGCAGTTTATGCTATTTTAGGACTCAAGCAAGTCTTTAGCGCCGAGTATATGGTGCAAGACGATGCGAGGCAGCACGTTTTCTGGATGATGCGGTTTGTCGATCCTGAATTATTCCCCAACGATTTCATTGCTAATTACTTTCAATCTGTCGCCCCCGCAGGATACAGTACGCTCTACAAATTAGCAGCAACTGTTGGCATTCACCCGCTATTTTTTCACAAAATATTGCCACTATTTCTAGGCTTAATCTCCACTTATTACTGTTTTGGCCTTTGCCTAGAAATGTTGCCAGTGCCGATGACTGGATTTATTGCATCTTTGCTGTTAAATCAGCATATGTGGATGACCGATGATTTGGCTTCCACAACGCCAAGAGCTTTTGTCTATCCGATATTTCTGGCCTTTTTATATTATTTGTCCCGCAGTTCCTTGCTGCCTTGTTTAGGAGCGATCGCGCTAATCGGACTATTCTATCCTCCTTACGCCTTGGTTGCTGCCGGAATTTTAGTTTTGCGCCTGGTATGCTGGGAAAACGGCGGTTTGCGCTTGTCGGGCGATCGAACTAATTACCTATTTTGCACTACAGGTTTGGGAGTAATCTTTTTAGTAATGCTGCCCTATGCGTTAGATAACTCTGAATTTGACCCAACTTATACCGCAGCAGAAGCGAAGCAAATGGCCGAATTTGCACCAGACGGCAGAAATGCTTTTTTTCGTCCAAATCCCAAAGATTATTGGTTGACAGGGCGGGGCAGCGGGATGTTTCCCAAGTCGCTGTTTACGCCTGTAACTCACTGTGTCGGATTGTTATTTCCGCTGCTGCTGTTTTTGCGATCGGCTTTTCCCTTAGCAAATCAGATTCAAAGCAAAATCTGGCTTTTGCTTCAGCTATTTTTAGCATCCTCGGCGATGTTTTTTGCGGCTCACGCTACCCTTTTTAAGCTGTATCACCCAGGTCGCTATACTGCCTACAGCTTGCGATTTATTGTTGTTTTAATAAGTGCGATCGCCCTAACGTTAATCATTGATGGAGTCGGTCATTGGGCATCAAAAACCGCAACAACATTTCAGTTTAAAAATCAAGTTGCCCTAATGACGACAGCGATTATCGCTGTCGCAGTGGTGCTTTATCCCTGCTTGGTGGAAAAATTTCCCACAGTCGGATATATAGAAGGTAAAATGCCGGCTTTGTACAAATTTTTTGAGCAACAACCTAAAGATATCCTGATTGCTTCGATCGCGGCAGATACGGATCATTTGCCAACATTTAGTCAGCGTTCGGTTTTGGTGGCAAAGGAATATGCAGTGCCTTTTCATAAAGGCTACTACAGCAGATATCGGCAGCGAGTTAGGGATTTAATTCGCGCTCAGTACACTCCCGATCGAGCTGTATTGCAAAACTTCATTAATAGCTATGGACTTGATTTTTGGATGCTCAATCGCAATGCGTTGACTCTTCAGTATTTAGAGGGTTACGGCTGGCTCGATCAGTTTGATACTACACAAGAGGCGATGCTTTCTTTCAAACAAGGGAAAATTCCCGCCTTAGCTTCAGCAATCACAAGTTGTGCTGTTTTTCAAAATGAAGTTGTAGTGGTTTTGGATGCGTCTTGTATTGTAAAATTGATCGGGAATTAAGACCGATAGGAGCCAGAAATAAATCCGTTACCATCCTGTGACTGGGAACCAGAAAAAACTCGGGTTTCTTGACTAAAAATCTCGGTTTTCCGGTTGCACCGGAGGCCAAAAACCCGGTTTGCGACCCTAAAATTAGTAGTTTAGTGATTTATAGTGACAATCCCGCTGCGATTGCCACTCCCGATCGGTGATTTTGCGGATATGGTGCAATTAAATAATCTCCTAAATCAAAGGTGAATAGAGATCCGGGGTCAGGTTGGTAGAGAATGAAAAGTGCATAAAGGCTCGATCGCCAATTATCTCTTTAACAAAAACATGGCAACACTTTACGTCAACCCGCAAACAGGCAGCGATTCCGCAGCCGGCACCCAATCGGCTCCATTCAAAACGATCGCCCGCGCGATCGCCCGCGCTGCATCGGGAACTGCGATTCAGTTATCACCGGGAACTTACAGCGTTGGTAGTGCCGAACAATTCCCCTTGGAAATTCCCTCGGGAGTAAAAGTTATTGGCAATGAAGCTAACAAAGGTAGAGGCATTCTGATTCAAGGCAGCGGCAAATTTGTAAGTCCCACCGCTGCGGGCCAAAATATCACTATACTGCTAGCAACTAATTCCCAATTGCGCGGAGTAACTGTCACCAATCTCGATAGTCGCGGCACGGCAGTCTGGATTGAGTCAACTTCTCCGACTGTGGCTAACTGCACTTTCACCCTTTGCAAGCGCGAAGGCATTTTTGCCACGGGAACCGCTAATCCTGCGATTCTCGACAACATATTTGTAGAAAACTCAGCGGCTGGCATAATTACGGCGGGAACTGCTAAGGGAGTAATACGGCGCAATATTTTTCAAAAGACGGGTTTCGGCATTTCTCTGCAAGCTCAGTCGGCTCCTTTGATTGCTGATAACCAAATTTTGGAAAATCGCTCCGGTATCGTTTTAGCGGGGGAATCTAAGCCGATTTTGCGCAAGAATCGCATTGAAAAAAATACCGAAGACGGTTTGACTGCGGTGGGGAAGTCGCTGCCAGATATTGGTACGGCTCAAGATTTGGGCGGCAATATTTTTCTGAATAACGGTGAATTAGACTTGCAAAACGCGACTGGGGTTAAGATTTCTGCGGTGGGCAATCAGCTCAATTCTTCGCGGGTGAAAGGTTTATTTGATTTGGGCAATGTGACGCCAACTCCGACTCCTGGCGGGCTAAAGTTCAGCGACATCAGCACGCATTGGGCCAAGGATTTTATCGATCGCTTGGCAAAGATGAATATTGTTAGCGGGTTTCCCAACGGCACTTTTCAACCTTACGACAGTGTAACTAGAGCTCAGTATGCGGCTATGTTGGCGAAGGCGTTTGAATTGGTGCCGCGCCGTGAGGCGACGGTTTTTAAGGATGTGGCGGCGGATTTTTGGGCGCAGGGAGCGATCGTCCAAGCTAATCGAGCTGGGTTTTTGGTGGGATATCCAGACAGCACGTTTCGCCCGGAGCAGAATTTGACTAGAGTTCAGGCGATCGTATCTTTGGTAAACGGCTTGCAGTTGGCGGGCGGCAACCCCAATTCTTTGAGCGTTTATGTCGATCGAGCTCTGATTCCCAGTTTTGCCACCGACGAGATAGCAACCGCCACAGAGCGCAAAATCGTGGTCAACTATCCCGCGCGCGAAAAACTTTCCCCCGCCCGCGATATCACCCGGGGCGAGATATCCGCGCTCATCTATCAAACTCTCGCAGCCACAAATCGAGCCGAGCCAATTAACTCTCCCTACATCGTCTAAGTCCGCTAGCATCGGAATTAATATTACTCACAGTCAGGACACGGCGAGTGCCCCGTGTCCTCGGTATCATTCCGATGCACCCGGAAACGATATCAGGTACACAGAACCAACCCATCTCCCCTCTCCCTTGTCTCCGATTTCCCCACTCTGCCCCACTCCCAGTCTCCCAAGTCTTGATTTGCGAGTACCCGAATCGTTTTATGATTAAACATTAAGAAATTAAGCAATCCTTTAGGTTCGACTGTCAGATTATGGCTAAAATTCAATTTTCTCGGGGTATGGATGAAGATTCTGTGCCCCAAGTGCGCCTAACCCGTTCAAAAAGCGGAGATCAAGGCACTGCCACGTTTATCTTTGAAAATCCCAAAGCTCTCAGCAGCACCAGTACCGAAGACATTACTGGAATGTACATGATCGACGAAGAAGGCGAAATGCTCACTCGCGAGGTTAAGGCTAAGTTCATCAACGGTCAGCCTGCGGGTTTGGAAGCTCTTTATATAATGAAAAGTCCCGCAGAATGGGATCGATTTATGCGTTTCATGGAACGCTACTCGGAAGCAAACGGCTTAGGATTTAGCAAGGCATAATGGGTAGGTGGTAATTGGTAATTGGTAATTGGTAATCAGCCGATCGCCGGTTGCCGGTTGCCGATTGCTTAGAAGAAGAAACTATGACGCAAATTCCTCACCCCGACTTATCTAAAATAACCGTAAATTGCGCTATCATTACTGTTAGCGACACGCGCTCGGCTGAAACAGACAATAGCGGCTTGTTAACTAAGAGGCTGCTAAAAGATGCGGGTCACTCTGTGGTAGCTTACACTGTTGTTAAAGATGATGCGGCCAAAATTGTATTGCAAATGCAGGCGTTTTCCCAGCGTGAAGATGTGGATGCAATCATTTTTAACGGCGGCACGGGCATCGCTCCCCGAGATACGACTTATGATGTGATGGAGAGTTTGCTCGATAGGATTTTACCGGGATTTGGGGAGATATTTCGGTTTTTGAGCTATCAAGAAATTGGTTCCAGGGCGATCGCCTCTCGCGCCGTTGCAGGCGTGTATCAAGGCAAGTTAGTCTTTTCTCTTCCGGGCTCTAGCAATGGCGTAAAACTAGCTGTGGAAAAGCTAATTTTACCGGAATTAGTTCACTTGGTGACGCAGTTGCGCGGTGGGTGAGAGCGAAAGTTCGGTTAATTGACTCACAATCAAGAAATTTGGTTACAAATCGTCCGAGGAATCCGTGGAGTGAGAAAAAAGCTTTGAATCCTCATCGCAAGCCCCCGGTTTTATCGGTGAGGTCGCTTTCTTCAATCTCTTCAATCTAAAATCTAAAATCTAAAATCTAAAATCGACTGGCTGCATTCACCGCAAGAAACGGGTGGCTTTGAGCCTACTCTATGGCTAAAGTGAGGAAACATCAAAATTCCCTTGACTTAGACTAGATGATTTCCATGCAGAATGCGAGTGTCTATGCTAGCGAAGATTATCACCGGATTGCTCGGGCGATCGCCTTTATGCGACAAAACCACCTAAACCAGCCCAATCTGGCAACTGTGGCCCAACAGATAGGACTGAGTGAATATCATTTTCAACGGCTATTTACTCAATGGGCCGGCATTAGCCCGAAGCGGTTTTTGCAATATCTGACAGTTGAATATGCCAAGTCAAAAATCACTCAGACTAAAAGCCTTCTAGACCTAACATTGGACGTGAGGCTATCGAGTCCCGGACGATTGCACGATTTATTTGTGAACTTAGAAGCAATGTCACCAGGGGAGTTCAAAGCAGGCGGAGCAGGTTTACAAATTCGCTATGGTATTCATGATACCCCGTTTGGCAAATCTCTAATCGCGACAACTGCCCGTGGTATTTGTAATCTTTATTTCTTGGAGACAACAGACGAACAAACCGCCGCACAAAGACTGCGATTGGGATGGAAAAACGCTGAAATCATTCGTGATGAGCCAGCCACTCAATCATTGCGTGACCTGATTTTCAATTCAGAAACTCTCAGCGAGCAAAAACCACTAACGCTCTTGGTAAAAGGCACTAACTTTCAGATTCAAGTTTGGCGAGCACTTTTGCAATTGCCATTTGGGGCGATCGCCACCTATCAAACTATAGCTCAACTGGTAGCGCGCCCAACTGCTGCTAGAGCTGTAGGAAATGCGATCGGTAAAAATCCGATCGGCTATCTAATTCCGTGTCACCGAGTCATTCGAGAATCTGGAGAACTCGGTGGCTATGGCTGGGGAGTAGAGCGTAAAACAGTCATGTTAGGTTGGGAAGCTAGCCGTACAATCTGCGATCGATCGGCCAGAAAAGCTTAAGTTACATGGCTACACCATCGACGCGAATACACCGGGGAATCCATAGGAGGTGAGAGATACAACCCCTTGAATCTGCTGCAAATTGCCATGGCTAGCTGCTTGTTTCAATCTTTCTCCGAGCGAATGTTCCAGAGAATTTCCTTGCTGCATCGGTACCGCGTTAGCAGGTTGAGTGAAATATTCCCCCGACCTTCTTACCTTGTTGGATTAAATTGTTGAAAAGGTCTACAGCCAATTTGGTAGGCCCAATATAATACTCAATACCTCTTTGACGCAGCAGTTCTTCAGTTTCAGGACAGGTATGTAGCATGAGTTCCATACCACGTGTCAAAACCATAAATTCTATACCTTGCTCTAAAATTTCTTCGATATCAGCAGGTTGAATACCTGGTTGGTGACGAGTACCTGTGAGTTTCCAATCCCATTCCTTAGCACCTCCCGACCATACTTTACAATCTTTGAATTGACAAGTTTTGCCGTCAGTGGTTACTTTAATACGTCCCCAAGAGATATGACTAATCAGGCTTTTCTGAGAATTGCTCATTATCTTGTTTTTTATATCATAAAAAGATGGACAAAAGAGATTGAGGCAATGTAGATAGGAGCGCCTAACGGCTAAATTGAGCGGCAGCCAGTAACTTTAGCTTAACTGAAATTATCTCTGTTGAGTCAATCAAGGCTAGTTTACAAACATCAAGTCCTTGAGTTAAGCATTGCTCTCGCCACTTTCGAGATATTGGTGCAAACATTTCTACCAACTGGTGTTTTGTCCATTCATAGTTCTGGTGTGACTTACGCTCAGAAACCCGGTTTCTACGCAATGTCGATAGACCGCAAATAAATTTCAGGGTGCCAGGTCAATCTACACTAGAAATAGTGTGTTTCGCCAGCTTTCTAATTATATTGTTTCCGGTTGCATCAGTATTGTTCAAATATCCCCACAGTCAGTTGTCAGGAAGCATACTTTTACTCAACACTCAAAAGCCAACAGTCATCTCGCTCGTGCAACCGGAATTACTATCCAGCAAGATAGGTTATTCGATGAAAATCCCAGCAACTTTGTCTCCATTCATCGTCATATGTATGACAAATTCATCTCCACCATCTTCAAAACTCAGCTTCCACAAAAAAATCTGACAATTACCTTGTTTTAGCTCACCAAAATAAGTAATTGAATATCCCTTTTCCAGACGTGAAGCAATCTGCTCGCTAACATCGTCAAACATTTTTTGTGTAATGCTCGTTTTGTAGCCTGTATCGCCCACTGTGCTAAAAAGCTCGTAATTTTTCGATGCTGTCGCATCCAAAATAACCTGCAAACAATCGATGACGTTTTGAGAGGGGGCTGTCGGGTTCATGATGATGTCCTTCATTGAGGGTTTTATCAAAATGTGTAACAAATGGCGCTACTAATAGCTCCTACGGCGGTCTAATATCAAATCCGGTAGCATGGGAATTATTTATCGGTAGGGTGCGCGGTTGCAGAAATCTTTAAATCCACAGATTAGACTATTTACACTCACGCACCGCCCCAAGGACTGAATAATATCTATGCAACTTTACTATTTATAGCAGTTTTCAATCGAATTAAATAAAGACAGCTTTAGACACGGCAGTGCCGTGTCCTACCCGATAACTGTAGTTCACTATACTGAAAAGCGCTATATTGCCTCAGCAACAATAGTGCGGTGTCGGACGGTATTGCAAGTGATTGTCGGCTGTGCAAAACCGGAATCTACCAAAGCTTGCTCAATATCCAACCCAAAATACTGATCCAAATAAGGCTCCGTACTCTTGAGCAAAGTCAAAATATAAGGAGGCATTTTGGCATAAACTTCCGACTGGGGATTCATATCCATAATTGTCAAATGTCCGCCAACACGCAGCAAACGCCTCGCTTCCCGGAATATTTCTCTAGTAGGTTTCGGCGGCAATTCGTGACAAACTAAAAAGATAGAAACTAGGTCGAAAGCATTCGCAGGCAAACCAGTAGATTCAGCTGCAGCGTGCACCCAAGTTGGAGATTTTTGATTTAAAAATTCCGATTCTAGCTGTTGAGAACGGTATTTAGCAACTGCTAAAAAATAAGGGGACAAATCCACCCCAGTCATCTTCGCTTCCGGGTAAACATCCCCAAGAGCAAACGTACTCATTCCCACACTGCATCCCAAATCAACAATATCTTGCGGTGAAGAAGCAATTTGAGATTGGATGATTTCGTGATAGCTGGCGCGGAGTTTAGCATCGCCTTCTGCACCCGCTTCCGGCCAAATTCCGGCGTGAACAGTGCGGGCGGCTACTTCAAATTCTGTCGCTGCTTCCCAACTCATATGACCCTTTTCGTAGCCATGAAATGAAGTGAGGTAATATTTCGGGTAAACAAGATTGGGATTTTGCACGCTGAGCAATTCTGCATCCCAATTCCGGGACACAAGTGCTTGGACTTCTTGTCGCCAATGCACTCCGATTTTTGCGGCTCTTTTCATCATCATTTCCCGCGCTTGGTGCTTGGCTAGATTAGCCAAAGGCTTGATGGAGATTACGCCATTTACTAAGCGCGAGGCTAATCCCGGAGTTTTGTTAACTGCAACAGTCATATTTTAGTTTTTTCTATTTTGCGCCATTTATTTTACCACGTTGCGGCGCTTTTGAGTTGGTCTATATAATGAAACTTAACTTTGTGAGGCCGAGTGAAATGCAAATGTTTTGTGAAAAAGACTTTTTTTAATGAACCGCAGAGGGCGCAGAGAACGCAGAGTTAGAAAGGAGAGAAAAGATCGGAGTAGGGCAAAAGTGGTTCGGGTGGTATAATATTTCTTTGTGCTTACCTACTTAGTGCTGGGGAATTTACAAAGGAATCGGGAATGGGATTTTCCGAACTTGGAGTATTTGGAAGAACACTTTAAATCTGGCTATTTAGGAGTTTGTGATGAGCAAATCTATTGTGGAATTGGTTGATAATTTGCCGTCTGGTGGCGTCACTGTGATGATGTTAAAATCTCTCGATTTTGTGGTTCCGGGGGAGTGGAACAATCTAGTGGGTTTTGATAATACTATTCAAGCGCTGACAGGGGAAACAAAGCGCAAGTTAGTTGGGAAAGTTCGCGATCGCGCGATCGAGCTTTACGCTAACCCCAACGAGCCGTATCAAGGCGTAGTCAGGCTTTACCAGTTAGCAGACAGCGCCGACAGTGCGTTAGGTGCAACGGCTATGGCAAATAAAATCGGCGAAAACATCGGCTTTCTTTCTTTTCTCAACCGCCTCACTCCCAAAGCTGACACCACTCAAACGATCGACTTGTGCGTCAAAGTGGCGATCGAGTTAATGGCCTTCTGCAAACTTAACAATATTTCCCTTGACAATGTGGGAAGCTTTGGTAATTATTTATCCCATTACAAAGGCGAATCTCTGATGCGGATGGCTGCTTTAGTTTGTGCTGACGGTTTAATTCCCCTTGGCCCCGACTTCATTAGAGTAGCACAAAATACCCTAGGCGGATTGAATCCTTCAACCTTGCAGCAAAACTCAACATTCCAAAATATCAGCAACCTAATTCCCGGCGCAAATAATTCACAAAAGTTCGGATTTATGACAGCAAGTTTCGCCTCAGCGCAAGGTTGGATGAACAATTTAGTACAGTCTCGCGGCTTAACTCCCGCCATAGTTTTAGGCCATCTCAAGCAATACATTGATGTTGCCGATGACAAATTGGATTATGTGGCGGCGTTTTTAGACATGACTACCAATTATTACGAACATACGGGAATTCAGACGGTTGCTCGCCGAGTGATCGATCGAGCTTATGCTGAAATAGCCTCTGGCAGAGACTAGAAAAGTCCTTCCCAGGCGAGGGAACAGAGGGAGGCAGAGCATGGTAACGAGGGAACTGGTTAGGTTCGCGTTTGCCATGCTGTTGAGTCTCTGCTACCGTGAAAAATGGCGGTCACTATCACTCGGCTTGATACAATGCGATAATACACAGCATAGGGAAAGCGACGCACCACCGATCGCCGAACATCGCGATAGACAACGGGATAGGACTCCGGCATCTGGCAAATTCGATCGAGCATTTCGTCAATACAGTCTAAAAACTCGTCACCAAGTCCTAGTTGCTGACTTTCATACCAAGTGTATGCTTCATCCACTTCTTCACGAACTTCTGGACGGAATACTAACGCATAATTCATAGTTTATTTTCGTGCTTTGACGGAAGCTTTAACTTCTTCCCAAGTCAGCACATTATCAGGATTTGCTTCAGAATCATCAATTCGGCGATCTAGTTCCTGCTTTTGAAAGTCTGTCAGGTCTGGGTGAACTTGTTCTGCCGCTATACTGTCTAAGATTGCTTGTACAAGACGAATCCGATCTTGAACGCTGAGGGCGACGATCTGATTTAATGTGCCTGTGAAATCCATAAATTTGAGTTAAGCGCCAAGGACTTAGTAGATTATTATAACTCAAAACCACGATCGAACAGAGCGAGGCAGAGCCTCTGGATCTGCGTTCCCAGGCTCTGCCTGGGAGCGAGGGAACAAACTTGAGTTAAAATAAGCAAATTATGTTTAGCAAACCTCTTTTAATCGCCTTGTGAAAAACAAATCGCTTCCTTCATCCGTAACAGTCAAGCTAGGCAAATTTGTCTGGACATCAATGTGGCAATTAATGATGTCAAAACTAGCGCCGCCCGATCGCACGGGAGCATACATTCGCCCCACCAGCAGTTTCCGCAACTTTGTCAGCACAGCACCAGATAACCCTTACCAACCCGCTGCGGGACGGTATCGCCTCTTCGTGGGTACGGGATGCCCTTGGGCGCACCGCACTCTGGTAACGAGAGCGCTCAAAGGGCTTGAAGATGCGATATCGGTGTCGATTGTCTATCCCTCTGAAGGGGGAATGTGGGTGATGGAGTCGGAGACTTTTGGCTGCAACACGATGCCGGAACTTTACCAGTTGGCTTTACCGGGCTATCAGGGGCGGTGTACGGTGCCGGTGCTGTGGGATGAGTCGAAAAGGACGATCGTCAATAACGAGAGTTCGGAAATTATTGTGATGCTAAACTCGGAGTTTAACGAGTTTGCTAGCAATCCTCAAATGGATCTTTATCCTCTGGATTTGCGATCGCAAATTGACGAGTGGAATGAGAAGATTTACCAATCGGTGAATAACGGCGTTTATCGCTGCGGTTTCGCGCAATCTCAAGCTGCTTATGACTCGGCTTGCAGTGAATTGTTTGCTGTTTTAGACGAGATCGATCGATCGCTCTTGAGGAGTCGTTATCTTTGTGGCGATCGGGTGACTTTAGCAGACGTGCGGCTTTTTACTACTCTATTCCGTTTTGATGCCGTTTACTACAGCTTGTTCAAATGCAATGTGCGCCGCATTCAAGATTACGAGCATTTGGGAGCCTATCTGCGCGATTTGTATCAGTTACCGGGAGTTGCTGGCACTTGCGATTTGGAGGCGGTGAAGCGCGATTATTACGGCAATTTGTTCCCGCTGAATCCCGGCTGCATTATCCCCGCTGGACCCGATCCGGCGAGTTTGCTCAAAGCTCACGATCGCGCAGGACTCAGAAACCGGGTTTCTTAACAAAATCGGGCGTGAAGATGCCAGAATTATCGCAGAAACCGGGTTTCTAGGATGCTTGGGCGGGGAGTCAAAAACCAGGTTTAGCTCGTTCCCAGCCTCTGCCTGGTAACGCATATGCAGAGGCTCTGCCTCGCCTTAACCCTCTAACAAACGCTTTATTCTCTCCTTTACTCAAACCTCACGATCGACAAAATATTCGTGTTATTTTGAAGTGAGATTAAGCAATATTCAAAATCAAATCATGTCTGGCGATCGCCCGAGTCATCTCAAAAGGCGATCGTAACTTATATACAAAAATCCAAACAAGGAATTGGCAATGTTAGGAAATAAGGGCGATCGGGAAGCACGGCAGCGCATTGAACAGGCACGGCGACAGGGAGCAATAGCACTTGATCTTCGCTACCTGGAACTGACGGAACTGCCAGAGGCGATCGCATCCCTCACTCAGTTGCGAGTGCTTTACCTCAGCAACAACCAACTGAGGGAACTACCAGAGGCGATTGTCTCCCTGACACAGTTACAATTGCTTAACCTCTCCGATAACCAACTGACGGAACTGCCAGAGGCGATCGCCTCCCTCACCCAGTTGCAAACGCTTTACCTCAGCAACAACCAACTGAGGGAACTACCAGAGTCGATCGCATCTCTTACTAATTTGGAATGGAGGGGGCTTAGGTTGCACAACAACCCTCTCAATCCTGACCTCGCTGCTGCCTATGAGCAAGGCACTAAAGCCGTCTTGCAATACCTGCAGGCAAAGGCAGAAGCAAAGATCACCCTGAATGAAGCCAAGCTGATTTTGATCGGTGAAGGCGAGGTGGGCAAGAGTTGTCTGTTGGGCGCATTGCGGGAGGATGAATGGCTAGAAAGTCGTCCCACCACTCACGGCATTGAAATTAAGCCAGTTATTGTCACCCATCCCGACAGTGGCACAGAGATATCGCTCAATGGTTGGGATTTTGGCGGTCAACCGGTTTATCGATCGACACACCAGTTGTTTTTCAGTGCACCAGCCGTGTATCTGGTGGTGTGGAAGCCGCGAGAAGGCCCCCAGCAGGGCTTTGTCAAAGAGTGGATTACCCTGATCAAGCATCGCGCACCGGATGCCAAGGTGCTAGTAGTCGCAACCCACGGCGGCCCCGGACAGCGACAACCCGACATTGACAGACAGGAAATTCAGGATCGATTCGGCAGCGATACGGTGCTTGACTTCTTCCATGTAGACAGCAAACCTGAGCTTCAGAACTCCTGCACCGGGCTGGCAGAATTAAAACAAAAGATTGCTAGTGTCGCCGCATCTCTTCCCGAAATGGGACGTTCCGTTCCCGCCAAGTGGCAGCGAGTGCGGGAAATCTTGCAGACAAACGACAAAGCCTATCTGCCCTACGATGATGTTCTTGCCATCTGCGCTCAACAGGGAATCGATAAAGAACAAGCAGAACTTTTCCTTCGCATTTCCCATACCTTGGGGCATTTCATCCATTACCATTACGATCCAATACTGCGGGATATCGTCATCCTCAAACCCGACTGGCTAGCAAAGGCAATCAGCTTTGTACTCGATGATGAAACAACCCGCCGCCGCAACGGTTTAGTAGATTTTGAGCATCTGGGCGAATTATGGAGTAATCCCCCGTTTCCAGGCGAGGACGGCTACCCGAAAGAACTACATCCCATCTTTCTCAAGCTGATGGAACGCTTCGATTTGTCCTACCGGGTTGTCCTCGACCCAGCTAAACCCAGCAATACCAGCTTGATTGCTCAACTTGTACGCGATACACGCCCGGAATTGCCCAATTGGGGACAGCAACCCGAAGCCGGAGACAGACAACAAGTGCAAATCTGCCGGATTGTGGACGATCGACGACAACTTGCAGTAGCAGAAGGATTGTTTTATCAATTGATTGTGCGCTTGCACAAATACTCACTGGGGCGGTGCAATTACGAAAAAAGTATCCATTGGCAACGGGGTTTGATGCTTGACAACGACTACAACGGTCGGGCTTTGCTGGAATATGTTGACACTGATGTAAAAATTACCGTGCGGGCAGCTTATCCAGAACGGTTTTTGTCTTATCTCACGGAAGAGATTAAATGGGTAGTCGAGTATTTCTGGGAAGGATTGCGATGTAATGTGATGGTTCCCTGCATTGCGCCTTGCGGTATGAATGCGCCGGGAAACGGCTTATTTGAGGTAGAGAAACTAATTGAGAGCAAAAAGAAGAATCGTCATGAGTATCCCTGTCCCATTTCAGGCTGTGGTGAATGGCAAAACATCGATTGTCTGCTGAATAACGCCCCCACTGCTCAACCCCCATCGCAACAAATAGGCATTCAGCAGTTCCGAAATATTGTCAAAGACGAGCTAAAAATCATCCGCAAAGATTTAGCGATTGTCGATCGTCGAGGTGAAGAACGCTTTCAGTCATTGTCTCAGGATCAGCGGATCATTCTCAGCAAAGTCGATGAGGAATTTGCGTCGCTAATGCAAATGCTCACCGATGAAGCCAAAGATGGCCCGCGCCTGTTCAGTTTCAAGCCCGTCGATCCAAGCTTTTTCGATCGCCCCAAATGGATAAGTACAAAATTGCAAATTACCCTCTGGTGCGAACACTCTCGTCAACCGCTTCCCGCCTTAAATCCTAACGACAAGAAGAAGGGAGTTTATGAATTGGAAGTGTCGCGCGAATGGTTTACCAAAGCAGCCCCCTATCTCAAAATTTTGACAGGAACTCTGAGTCTAGTCTTACCTGTCGCAGCCTCGGCAACCAAGCTAATGCTAGATGAAGCCACCTACAAAGGCATTGAAGAGGAACTCGATTTCGGACAAAAAAGCATCGAGTCTACCTTGAAAGGAAGCGATTTAGCGACTAATTTGTCTACCGAAAGTGATGCCCCTGATTGGCAACAGGGCGAAGCAGCCATCCGCGCCCAAGGCTCGATTTTGCGAGAATTACACGCGCTGCTAAAAGCAAAAGATCCTGGTTTTGGTGGCTTGGTGCGGGTGCAGAACAGACGCCGCGAATTTCTGTGGGTTCACGAGCAGTTTATAGATGAGTATTAAGATTTTTATCTTGACACCATTATTACGATCGTGTGATAATTTAAACAGGAAATCTCAAGTTCCCATGCTCTGCCTGGAAGGAGAGCAAGACCAAATCCAGCATCTAAGCATCTAATCTTCAAGCCTGCCTGGGAACGAGGAAATAGTCTCGCTAAATGTCCTGCCTGTTATTTCTTGGCCTAAATCCTGAGCTAGTAAATCGATACCGTCAATAACTTTATTTGGCTCTGCGATACTCAAAACCTCATAGCATTTTTCCCGATAATCGGGACGATCTTGAAAATACTGAATCGCTCGCTCGAGCGGTTCCATAACTTGATAAGCTGCTTCCGCTTTGTCGATCGCCTCTTGGGGAATCGGAGTCGCTAACCTTTGAATAGCCAAGTCGATTAAATCTCTAGAATTTACCCGATCGCTCGGCCATCGATCCGCATTTGCCAACAACTTTTCTGCTATACTATCAATCTGATTCAAACAAGGAACAGGCGACCAATTTGGATAATTTGGTTCGCCAAACTCAATTCGCCCTTCACAAACCATCTCGAACTTAATAGTAGTGCCACTAACAATAACTGGAAATCTTATCCCGTACTGGTTGGCTTGAATATCGTTCGGGAGAACAATGCGTGAAGCGAAGCTATCCCCAAGGGTATCGCGACTAGCAAAAATCGCATCATAGCCTCCATCTGCAACTTTTCGGCGCAGGAGACGGTAGCCATCATCCATCGGACACATAAAGTCAATATCCTGGCTCAACCGATATTCTCCGTGTTCCATACTTACCAACGTTCCGCCGCCAAAATACGCCCGATATTCCTGTAGAAATTCGACATTCAAGTGGCTGAGTACAGTTAATATCTTTTGATGAATTTCGCGTTTAAACATTGCTTGAGAACTTACCCCATTTTCGGGAGTGTTTGGCGGGCAACTGCTTCCCAGTTCCGCTATTAACCAAGATTGATGCTGTTGGCTGATTTGTTGAATAAAAGCCAGTTCCTCGGAGCTAGGTTTTCCCAAAACTCCCCAATACTGCCAGCCGGATTCGTAGCGACATAGCATTTCCTTGAAACTCAATTTTTTGACATCCGCAATTTGCCAGCAGATAGCTTGAAGAAATGGAAGTTCTGCGGGAACTTTAAATGCGGTTGCTATTTCTTGATTGTTCATCTGCTTTCGGCAAAAGCGAGGCTGAGCCTCTGGAACTGCGTTACCAGGCAGAGCCTGGTAACGAGGAATTTTCTTCCAATCCGCGCAGGCGGACTTTGTTTGTGGAGCATCCGAATTCTATTCGGCGGGTTCTATTCCGTAGGTTCCTAGCTTTCCGATAAAATCTCTTCGAGTGCTAATTTCAGCGTCGGATATTGATATTGAAAACCGCTAGCTAAAGTTTGTTTTGGCAAAACTTTTTGCCCTTCCAAAACAACTTTTGCCCCGTCTCCCAAAAGCATTTCTAAAGCAAAACTTGGCACCGGCAACCAAGAAGGCCTCTTTAAAACTTCCCCTAAAGTTTGGCACAATTCATTCATCCGCACCGGATTCGGTGCTGTCGCATTCAAAACGCCTTCAACTTGCGGATTTTGCAAAGCGTACAAAATTAAATCAACCACATCCTCGCGATGAACCCAAGAAAACCACTGTTTCCCAGTGCCTAGCGGCCCACCAGCAAATAGTTTAAAAGGTGGCAGCATTTTTGCCAACGCGCCTCCCATTCCCAAAACTATCCCCAGCCTCAAAATTGCTAGCCGCGTTCCCGCATTTTTTGCAGGTTGGGCTGCTGCTTCCCAGTCTTTGCACACTGCTGCTAAAAAATCGTTTCCCGCGAGGCTCGTTTCGTCAAACTCAGCGGTTTCGCTGGTTCCGTAATAGCCGATCGCCGATGCGCTAACCAACACCGATGGTCTAGGATTAGCATTGACGATCGCCTCGACCAATTTTGCCGTCGTCAGTTTGCGACTGTCCAGAATTGCTTGCTGGCGTGCCTCCGTCCACCTTTCCTCAGCAATCGGAACCCCAGCTAAATTGACAACACCATCGCAGCCCGCGATCGACTTTTGCCAATCACCAGACTCCGCTGGAGTGTAGGCGACAACTTCCAAATTCGGATAAGCTGAAGCGGGAAAAACTCGGCCAGCCTTCGCCGCATCCCTGCTCAAAACTACCACTTGATGTCCCGCAGCTTGCAGCTTTTCCACCAGCCGGCTACCTACAAATCCCGTTGCTCCCGCGATCGCTACTTTCATCTTTTACCCGCAATGCACATCAACAGTAGTTTAGACGATCGTCCAAACTTGTCTTTGATTATACAAAACTAGAGAGCCAGCCCGATCGCCTCCCCACAAGCTTTCTGTATTTTGATTAAACTGATATGGGACACGAGGAACACAAACCATGCCTGCAAAAAAATCAAAGCTTCTAATTGCTGCCTCCACCGTCGCAGCAGGTAGCGCTGCGGTCTACTTTTACTTCCAGGGTTTGAGCCAACAAGTATCCAACCCTCAAGACAGCGCCAAAGTTGTGCCCGACGAAGCAATGATGGCCGCGTTCATCTCCCCCAACCCCCAAGCGCTGTCACAGTTGCAGCGATTTGGCACGGCAGGGGCTCAAAAGTTGGTCGGTCAGGGTTTGAAGACCTTTCAAGAACAAAGCTTGGCAGGCACTCAAATTGACTTTGACAGGGACTTAAAGCCTTGGTTAGGGGGGGTGATGGTCGCTTTGCTGCCCCCTGATGCTGCGGCGAAAACCGAGCCTCCTAAGCTGCTGGTTGTAGTCAGCGTCAACAATAAAATTAGCGCTTGGAATTTTGCTAATAAATTAAAATCTCAGCCCGGTGCAACTACTCAAGAAACCGAGTATAAAGGAGTTAAAATTTATGAGATTGCAGAGCCAACTGGCAAGCGCTACAGTGTGGCTTTGCTGAACGACCAATTAGTGATGGCTCCTTTGAAAAAGCCTGTGGAATTGGCGATCGATACTTTTAAAGGAGAACCCTCCCTCGCTACGCAGCAGAGCACAACTAAGTTTTTTGCAGAGAGTGCTGGTGTCAAGAATCCGATCGCAACTGTTTATATTGCTGACTATCCTGCGGCAATTGAGCAATTGAAAGCTAATTTGCCCGCAGATATCCAGTTGCCTTGGACAGTTTTTTCGCAGTTCAAACAGGTCAAGTCTTTGGTGGCGGGAATAGGGGCGGATAGTGAGGGATTGAGGGTAAAAACTATTGCTCAGTTAGACCCTAAATTCGTTCAGCAAAATCCACAATTTGCCTCGAAATTGTTGCCCAGATTTCCGGATGAAACTATTGCTTTAATTGGTGGCAAGGGAATCGATAAAATTTGGTCGCAAGCAACCGCTGAGGCACAAGATAGCCCGGAAGTTGATAGGGGAGTTCAGCAGGTGAGGGATAGTTTTAAGCGGTTGGATTTGGATGCCGATCGTGATGTTTTTGGTTGGATGAACGGGGAATTTGC
The DNA here is from genome assembly GCF_036702515.1 of Microcoleus sp. BROC3. Taxonomy (NCBI): domain Bacteria; kingdom Bacillati; phylum Cyanobacteriota; class Cyanophyceae; order Oscillatoriales; family Microcoleaceae; genus Microcoleus; species Microcoleus sp. BROC3. Next base: position 21,330 of record NZ_JAUBTQ010000013.1, on the reverse strand, counting down.
GATCGGGGCGATCGGTTCCAATCAAGGCATTTTGTCTCAGTTGGGCGTGGGGGCGGCGATGATTTTTGAAACAAGCGATCGCCCTGCAGCCGAAGCAACCTTGAAAAAACTCGATGCGATCGCCAAAAGCAATCCTACAGTCAGTGTCGCCCCTAGAACCGTTGAGGGCAAAGAGGTTACGGAGTGGCAAATACCCCAGCAAGGCACTTTATTCGGGCACGGTTGGCTGAATGAAAATTCTGTGTTTGTAGCTTTCGGCGGGCCTTTAGTTGATGTGATTACTTCGACGCCACCGCAACCGCTAAGCAGCAGTCCGAGTTTTCAGGCGATCGCCACTTCTTTGCCGCAAGCCAACCAAGGTTACTTTTATATAGATATGGAAAAAACCATGTCTTGGGCTAACCAATATTTGCTCGCTGTACAGCCAAATTTAGTTTCGCCGCCCGTCGCTGAATTGCTCAATTCTCTCCGAGGAGTTAGCGTAGCCACAGCTTCTACACAACCGACAAATGCTCAGCTTGAGATGCTTTTTGCCTTGAAGAAATCTAACAATTAGTTAATCGGGAATCAATAATTTTTCCTCCTATCCTTCTATCCGTTAAATCCCTTACACTGCGAGTTGGCGAACTTCCTTCTGACAAAAAAAGTTGCTCAAAAAAAAGTTGCTGCCTCTCTGGGGAGGGCAGCTACTCAAATAAAGCATCTTAAAGTCTCTCAAAACTTCAGAATTAACCTTCAGACATTCCCGACTTATTCGGCAATTGCAAATCATCCGGATCTACATAGTGACAAACTGCTTTGTCCATGCAAATCAATGCCCAGCCGGATTTATCGATGCTCATCAACTTGTAAGAAGCGGGCTGAATAAAGAAACCTTTGTGGTTGCGGGTTGCTGGCTTGATGTTAACGTGGCTGTCAGTGCTCATGTCTTTACAACTCCTAGTATTATCGTAGTGAAGTATGAAAACCGCTGAGCGGATTTGTCAATCGTCTAAGTTTTCAAATACTAGCACTGACTTCCTGAGTTTTCCATAAAGTTATTTATTGATTTATTACGATGTCGTAATAAACCGCAAAGCCGATTTCCTCGATCCCCGCCCAAAAATCGACTTGTTTGCGCGGTTAGGGCTCAAACAGCCACTGCTTAACGCGGGCGAGACTCTTCCAGTCCGGTTTTCTGCTTAATCCTTCTTCAAAATTTTTTTTAACTTCCTCTAGTAACTCTTCCGAAGCCATCAGGAGTTGCTGAGCGACTTCTACGTGGGGGCGCACCCCTTTTTCTTTGAGGTCGAGGATGGCGACTGCGAGGTTGATGCGAGCTTGGGGGTCGTGAGGGTTCAATTTAACGGCTGTTTTCGCTGCTTTTTGAGCCGGTGCGGGTTTATTTTCCAACAGGTAGAGCCACGCGAGGCTAGCCCAGGCATTGCCATTTTTGGGAGCTTTCTCGCACACTTCTTTAAACACGGGGATTAGGTTGGCCGGGGCTTCGCCAGCTTGGTAGCGATCGAAACCATCTTTAAACAATTCTTCAGGGGTCATTCGATTTTTGATTTGGGATTTGGGATGTTGAACGGAAAAGGGCATGGGTCAGTTAACAACTTTCTGCCCCATGCCCAATTTTCCAATTTATGTAGAAAAAGAACTGCCACAGCCGCAAGTTTGAGTGGCGTTGGGGTTAGTAAACTGAAAGCCGCCCCCGATCATAGCATCGCTGAAGTCGAGCACCAAACCGTAGAGATAAAGAATGCTCTTGGGATCGCAAACTACTTGGAAACCCTCGTAGTCGAACACTTCATCGTCGGCTTTCACAGTGCTGGGGTCTGCGAAATCCATCACGTAGGACATTCCAGAGCATCCGCCCTGGCGCACCCCTACCCGCAAGCAGAGGTCTTTACCTTGTTTTTCTCTCAGAGCTAAAACTTGACGGACAGCAGAGTCCGTCATTTGAATGCCCCGCTTTTGTGAAATGGCTTGAGTCATAATTTGCCGAACTCCTGATACTGTTTAATGCTAAGAGTTTCATCTTATTCATCCATTGTACAGGCATTCGTCAGAAGGCATTGGGTTAGATGGTGAAGGCAGAATTTTTAGCTTTTAATTTTTAATTCCCTTGGGGCCTCGTTCCCAAGCTCGATGTCCTCTCCCCCTATAGGGTTTATGATTGAGAAGCAGCGGTTGACCGGCTACCGGCACCGCAACAATGCTTCACTCAACGGGCTTACTCTATGGCAGCGCTGAATCGCTCTACTCTTCGTCGGCTACAAAACTTACCTCAAATTCCCAGCGTGTGGGAGGGCGATCGCCGACCCTTATCTAATGCTGACTCGCACATGATACTAGATGACGATGACGTTCTAGAAGCTGGTGGCGAGTGCATTCTCTGGGTCGATGGCTCCGAAGGAGTCGTGAGGGCTATGGACATGGTAGGCCCAGATGCTGGCCCAGAGGCGATCGTCCGGGCCCTGCTACGGGCAATGGAACATCCCCAAAGTCCGGCTCCCGCAGTCCGTCCCCAAAAAATAGTAGTTAAAAACCGAGAAATTCAATTTTATCTGCGGGGCGTACTTCAAGATTTAGGCATTTCCATTGACTACGTGCCGGAATTGCCCCTAATTGACGAAATATTTCGCGGCATGGAAGAGGTGGCGATCAACAGACCTCCTGAGTTACCCCCTCAGTATGCTGAAGTTTTAATGGAAAAAGCTGCTCAAATTTGGCACGACGCTCCGTGGCGGACTTTGAGCGAACACCAAATTATATCTATTGAAATCAATCAGTGGGATGTCGCCAGCCTCTACGTTTCCGTACTGGGGCAAGGCCGAATGGATTACGGAGTTTTACTGTACCGTTCTCTAGAATCCTTGAAGCGGTTTCGAGAACGAGTCGTCAACGATGAATCTTTTGAAGATTTAGAACAGGCTTTTTTAGGGCAAGACTGTTTGTTTCTCACCTTTGAAAGTGCAGGAGATATTGATGAGGACGACGATGAAGAAATTGATTTAGCCGATTTGCCTCCATCGGAAATTGAACCAAATTTCGGCAACCTCCATCCTTTAGAAGGATTGCGATCGATTCTTTACGAAGAAGAAGCCCTCACGATGTTAGTTGCTCTCGAAGCATTTCACCGCTTTTTCCGCAACGGCCGCCGGAAATTGGGAGCAGAGACCTTTCCCAGTCTTAGCAGCCGCTACCGCATCCCTGTTCCGCAGTCTGACGGAGAAATTAAACAGGTATCCGTTAAAGTTTCGACGATGCCCGAGGTCTCCGACGAATTATTAGAGATGCTCGGTGATAGCGATGATGATGAGGATGATGATGAATTTGAAATGCCGCTGCTGCGGGACGATTTAGTGCCGCAAAATTCATTTTTGAGTCTGGGCGTCGTACCTTGGGGAACGGTAGAATTTCTGCGCGCAACTGCCCAGTTTCACCAAGGTGCAGAAATGGATATTAATACCGCCGGAGATGGTTTGCCGGTGGTGATGATCCAAACTTCTCATCCGAAGGCGAAAACTATGATTCAAGATTTGAAGGAAGCTGGAGGAGTGAAGGCAATTTGTTTTAATCCGGGCGAAGATCCTTTTCAAGATGAGCAATACGACTTGGGTATTTTGCAAACTAAAAATGGGGATCTGTATTTGTTTGGGGAATTTAATGAAAACGATCCGGTGCATCAGGAAGCTCGCCAAAAGTGGGAGCGCCGCTGTAAATTAACGAACGGTTGGTGCGGTTTGGTGATTGCTAAAGGCTTGATGGGTGCTTCTCGCGGTCAGCCTCAGTTTAAGGATATGGTCGCTTTGTTTGAGGTGCGCTGGGTGTCTGCTAAAGACTTGGGAATTGGGCCGCTTCAGTTGATGCCGATGTTTTGAAGTTAGTTGACTGTTGACTGTTGACTGTTGGCTGTTGACTGTTGACTGTTTTGAGAAGAAAGAGGTAAAAGTAATTTGTAAGGTGCGCATTGCGCACCCTACTGTGTGAATTATTCAGGAGAATGATTATGTCAAATTCTACTCAAAAGCGAGAAGTGTTAGTCGCCCTTGATGCCGAATTCGCTGAGAAGATAGACCAGCTTACTGATAATTGGACGGAGGCGATCGAGCAGGCTCTCCGTCTCTGGTATGCTAAGCAAATAGAAGATAAGTTGCGGAAGTTTTATCAAAACCGCAGCCAAGAAGATATTGACTTTGAAGAAGAATGGGCAACCTTTGCCGAGGAACAAATGGAAGAAATTTTAATAGAGGAAGGTCTTTGAGACAATGACAGAAGCTTATCCGCAACAAGGCGAAGTTTATCTTGTTAGAGCTTTGCGAACGATCGGAGATACCAAAAAGCGTCCTGTTGCTGTCGTTTCCATAGAAAGCCGGAATGAATTAAGCCGTACTGTACTGATTGTCCCTTTTACTAGCGATTTGAGAGGGGGCGAAACTCCGACTCGGGTTTTGATTCCTGCTGGTGAAGGAGGGTTAGAATCTGACTCGCTGGCTGTCTGCGAGCAAATTATAACTGTCCAAAAGACTTATCTGGAACAAGGCCCTTACGGTCAACTTAGTGCCGATGTCCTAGCAAGAATTCAGAGGGCTATACAAGTGTCGATCGGCATTTATGAACTTTGAATGTTTCGGAAATTATAATTTTTGTTACAATTGGTAAAAATACTGTAAAGGATAGGTAAAATGCGGGTTGCGATCGCAGGTGCGGGACTGGCTGGAATGACGACAGCAGTCGATTTAGTGGAGGCCGGCCACGAAGTAGAAATTTTTGAATCCCGCCCTTTTGTCGGCGGCAAAGTCGGCAGTTGGGTAGATCCCGACGGCAATCACGTTGAAATGGGTTTGCACGTCTTCTTCGGCTGTTATTATAACTTATTTGCCCTGATGAAAAAAGTGGGAGCATTTGACGATTTGCTCCTCAAAGAACACGTCCACACTTTTATCAATCGAGGCGGCGAAACTGGTTCTTTAGATTTTCGCTTCCCCGTCGGTGCTCCGTTTCACGGATTGAAGGCATTTTTTACGACATCCCAGCTATCGGTACAAGACAAAATTCAAAATGCGATCGCCCTGGGAACTAGCCCCATCGTCCGAGGTTTGATAGACTTTGACGGGGCAATGAAAACTATCCGCGATTTGGATAAAGTTAGCTTTGCTGACTGGTTCCGCAGTCAAGGTGGCAACCAAAACTCGCTCAAAAGAATGTGGAATCCGATCGCCTACGCACTGGGTTTTATCGACACTGAAAATATTTCAGCCCGGTGTATGTTGACAATCTTCCAATTCTTTGCATCGAAAACCGAAGCCTCTGTCATGCGGATGCTGGCTGGTTCTCCCAACGAATATTTGCACAAACCAATTGTGGAATATTTGGAAAAAAAAGGAGCAAAAATTTACACGAGGCGCAGAGTCCGAGAAATTCAGTTTGAAGAAGTCGAAGAAACCCGCGTGACAGGCTTGGTAGTAGCTAACGGCGACACAGAAGAAAAGATTACCGCCGACGCTTACGTTTTCGCCTGCGACGTGCCGGGAATTCAGAAAATATTGCCCCCAGCTTGGCGCAAATGGTCGGAATTTGACAACATTTATAAGTTAGATGCGGTGCCGGTTGCTACAGTACAATTGCGGTTCGACGGTTGGGTAACGGAACTCGAAGACGAAGCCAAGCGCAAACAGTTGAGCCACGCTGTAGGAATCGATAATTTGCTATATTCAGCAGATGCAGATTTTTCTTGTTTTGCAGATTTGGCGCTGACAAGTCCCAAGGATTATTATCAAGAAGGACAAGGTTCGCTGTTGCAGTTGGTGCTGACACCGGGAGATCCGTTTATTAAACAAAGCAATGAGGCGATCGCCCAACACGTACTTAAGCAAGTTCAGGATTTATTCCCGTCAGCGCGGGAATTAAACATGACTTGGTACAGTGTAGTTAAGCTCGCTCAATCTTTGTATCGCGAAGCACCGGGAATGGATGTTTTCCGCCCTGCTCAAAAAACTCCGATCGCCAATTTCTTTCTAGCAGGAAGTTACACTCAGCAAGACTACATTGATAGCATGGAAGGAGCGACACTTTCAGGCCATCAAGCGGCTAAGGCAATTCTCGAAGCTTACAGTCATTAGTCATTAGTCGTCTCTGGTTTTCTCTGGTTCCCAGGCTCTGCCTGGGAATGCCTATCAGGAGGCCCCGCCTCCAGTATTTAGACAGAAAACGCGAGGCAGAGCCTCTAGAAATGCGTTACCAGGCAGAGCCTAGTAACGAGAAACACTCCTTCAATCTAAAATCTAAAATCTAAAATCTAAAATCGCATGACTGATTGGTTAGAACACAGCGTCCAAGTAGAAGTGGCAATTCCCATCGAATTAGCGTGGCAACTCTGGTCAGATTTAGAGCAAATGCCGCGCTGGATGAAGTGGATCGAATCTGTTCATGTTCTCGAAGAAAATCCAGAATTGTCTCGCTGGAAACTCGCAACTGGCGGGTTAGAATTTAGCTGGCTTTCTCGGATTCTCAAATTAGTGCCGCATCAGATAATTCAGTGGGAATCGGTTGACGGTTTGCCAAATCGAGGTGCGGTAAGATTTTACGATCGCAAAGACAGCAGTATCGTCAAGCTGACAGTTGCTTACGGAATTCCCGGCTGGTTGGGAAAATTAATGGATAACCTATTTCTCGGCCGCGTGGTTGAATCGACAATTCAGGCTGACTTGGAAAGGTTTAAAGAGTACGCTCTGAATGTGAAAGCGACATCTTAAATTATAACGACTAAAGTCATGAATACACACTGGTTAGTAGCCATGACTTTAGTTTTTTAAGTTCTAATTTAGGACTTATGCACCAGAACCAAAAAACCGAGTTTTTGAACCGAGATTGAAAGTTTTAAGCAAATATTTTGGTTAAAAACCCAGTTTCTGCTCGCCCGTGCGCCCAGAACTATAATTGTAATGCGAGAGTCGATCGCCCTTTTGCCTCAGTATCATAGACATATGCTGCTGATTCCTTCTCGCTTCAGTTATGAGTTACTGCCTAAACCCCGCCTGTCAAAACCCGCAAAATGCCGATCGTACCCAATTCTGCCTGAATTGCGGCTCCAAACTCTTGCTGAGAGAGCGTTACCGCGCCATCAAACCCCTCGGGCGCGGCGGTTTCGGCCGCACTTTTTTAGCAGTAGACGAAGACAAACCCTCAAAACCGCGCTGTGCAATTAAACAGTTTTTCCCCCTATCTCAAGGTACCAGCAGCAGCGAGAAAGCAGCAGAATTATTCAACCGAGAAGCAGTGCGGCTGGACGAGTTGGGGAAACACCCGCAAATTCCCGAACTGTTGGCGCACTTTCAGCAGGAACGCTATCAGTATTTGGTACAGGAATTTATAGAAGGTCAGAATTTACAGGAAGAGTTGGCGCGGACTGGGCCTTTCAGCGAAAGTCAGATTCTCAGTCTGCTGAAGGATTTATTGCCAGTATTGCAGTTCGTGCACGATCGCAGTGTAATTCACCGAGATATTAAACCCCCCAATATTATCCGCCGCCGCATTTCTCAAACTCCCATCATTTATACTTACCCCACATTAACCGGGGAATTAGTTTTAGTTGATTTTGGCGCTGCAAAACTTGTGGAGGGTTTGAGAGAAACCGGTACAGTCATCGGTTCTCCCGAATTCGTCGCGCCGGAACAAATTAGAGGTCAAGCGGTTTATGCCAGCGATTTGTACAGTTTGGGAGTAACTTGCATTTATTTGCTGACTCAAATATCTCCTTTTGATTTGTTCGATATCAATCGAGATGCTTGGGTTTGGCGAGACTTTTTGAAGGTTCAAATCGATCCGAAATTAAGTCGCATCCTCGACAAAATGATCGAACCGAGTCTCAGTCGCCGCTACAAATCTGTAGCTGAGGTATTGAAAGATTTGCAGCCGCAGTCGGCGGGGGCGGGAACGGGGACACCGCCCCTACCAGCGCCTAAAATTTCCGTGCCGCAGAGAACCCCTGCGGTGCAGAATGCAGTGCCGCCAACGGTTGCAGGCACAATTATACCTGTGCCGCGGATGCAGCGGGTTGTGCCCGCACGCGCGCCCACTTGGAGGTGTGTTCATACTCTGGTAGGGCATTCCAATGCTGTTACGTCGGTAGCTTTCAGTCCCGATGGCGCGACTTTAGCTAGCGGCAGCGAGGACAAGACGATTGAGATGTGGAAGTTGGATGCGGGTAAGCGGTGGTACACTCTTACGGGTCATTCTGACTGGGTGACTTGTGTGGCGTTTAGTCCTGATGGCGCGACTTTGGCTAGTGGCGGCCGGGACAAAATGATTCATATTTGGGATTTGAATAAGGGTAAGTGGTGGTACGCTTTGGCTGGTCATTCTGACAGGGTTTCTGCTGTGGCGTTTAGTCGGGATGGTCAGGTTTTGGCTAGCGGCAGTCGGGACAAAACTGTGCAGTTGTGGAATTTGAACAAGGGAAGGCGGATGTCGGCTTTGACGGATCACGCTGGCGGGGTGGAGGCGGTGGCTTTTAGTCCTGGCGGGGAGTTTTTGGCTAGTGGCAGTCGGGATAAGACTGTGCAGTTGTGGGATTGGCAAAATGGTCGATCGATTTGTACTCTGGCAGAGCACGGGGATTGGGTGCGGGCGATCGTTTTTGCTGCGAACTCCCCCAACTCCCCTGCCGGTCAGACCCCCCCCAGCCCCCCCTTGGTAAGGGGGGGAGTAGCAGAAGGATTGACTTCCTCTGTGTCCCCTGCCGGTCAAACCCCCCCCAGCCCCCCCTTGGTAAAGGGGGGAGTAGCAGAAGGATTGATTTTGGCCAGCGGCAGTCGGGACGGTACGGCGAAGCTGTGGCGGGTGGATGCACAGGGGCGAGGGACGCTGTTGCGGAGTATGAGGGACAATTCTGGGGATGTTTTGTGTGTGGCGTTGAGTCCCGATGGTCGGGTTTTGGCGACGGGGAGTCGGGATGGCACGATTTATTTGTGGGATGCGGGTACTGGGGGTTTGCTGGAAATTCTGACGGGCCACGGGGGGGAGGTTTTGTCGGTGGCGTTTAGTGCTGATGGGGGGAGTTTGGCTAGCGGTGCGGGCGATCGAACTGTGAAGATTTGGCGGGGGATTGGGCATTAGGAGCGATGTCAAGAGTGCCTGCTTAAAAAATTCTTATATTTATGCTTGACAGGCGATCGAATGTTCTGCTACATTAGGAATTCGTGAGGACGCATAGCTCAGTTGGTTAGAGCACTACGTTGACATCGTAGGGGTCACTGGTTCGAGTCCAGTTGTGTCCATCCCAAAACCCGCTTTCTAGGCGGGTTTTGAGTTTTCTATAACCTAATGGGCTGCTATAGTATTCTCAATCAGGGGTGACAATAAGTGACAATCCCAGACATTAAATGCGATAAATCTGCGATATGCCCAAAGGTTCTGTAAATGTAGAAGTTTTCAAGGATCGGCTACGGTTAGCGTGGTCGTGGGAAGGTAAACGCTTTTGGCTCTACATTGGTTTGCCTGATACGATCGTCAATCGTAAAGTCGCTTCTATGAAAGCCAGCCAAATCGAGCTAGACATTGCTAGTGGTAATTTTGACCCCTCCCTCGCCAAGTACAAGCCCCAGAAACAAGAATCTATTTCTGTTTCTGAGCTTTTTGACCAATTTGTCGAATATAAACGCCGTAAAATTGAGGCTGATACTTTTGCTAAATATACTGCCTTTCAGAAACACGTTTCTGTGTTTTTCAAAAGCAAAACAACAATTTCTGTTTCTGAAAGTGTTGCTGAAAATTTTAGAGATTGGTTATTGTCCGATCGCTCCCTTGAACCTGTGACGGTACGCGAACGGATTATCATGATGAACGCTTGCTGGGAATGGGCACACAAAAAGAAGCTGGTTCTCGAAAATCCTTGGGCTGATGTTAAGGTTTCAGTCCCGCCAAAACAGCGCCCCGAACCGTTCACCCTTACAGAAATGAGCGCCATCGTTCATAAATTTCGTTCTGACTCAAACTTCAGTAACTACGCGGATTATGTGGAGTTTAAATTTGGCGTCGGTCTTCGCACCGGGGAAGCTGCTGCGCTGCAATGGCGACATTGCTCACCTGAATGCGATCGCATCTGGATCGGAGAAAGTTTGAGTAATGGTGGCTCTCGCAAATCAACCAAAACTAACAAGGCGCGCACGGTGCCGCTAACACCAAGGCTGCAACAGCTATTACTTGATCGGCGACCAATTGAGACGCTGCCCGACAATTTAATTTTCACCAGTAGCGAAGGTAGAGCGATCGACTCCAAAAATTTCTGCAACCGCTACTGGAAACCTGCGCTTGCATCCCTTGGAATTGATTACCGAAAACCTTACAACACCAGGCACACGCTAATTTCTCACGGCTTGGAAGCTGGCATGAATCCCGTGGCGATCGCATCCCTCACTGGCCACAATGTTCGCACTCTGTACGAAAACTATGCCGGATTGGTCAACTCACCACAATTGCCTGATTTTTTCCCGGTTTTGAACCCGGTTTCAGATGCTGATTTTGTGGTAATTCCATCTGATATCTCTGAATAAAACTCAGATGTTCAGGATGATTAATATCCCCATTACAACTTATTAATTGATTCAACAAAATAGGATTATAGAGAATTTTCCCGCTTGGGTTGCGTCCCCAGTGAATCCCTTCTATAAGTTTTTTTTGTTGTCGGTATCGCATTAAGGTTCGATCGCAGCAGTTGAGAATTTGGCAGGCAGTCTTTGCATCACAGAAATTATTCATTTGGATTTTGATTTGAATTGAGTAAACTTTTGATTACGTTGTCTTTAATCATGTTTTGTCGCATTAGTTCAACTAAGAGGACTCGTGCTTCTTCTACTGAAAGTGATTGAGCTTGAGAAGCGTAGATTCTTAATCGAAGTTGTTGCTCTAGTGTGAGGTCAATAGTTGTCATGATTCTATTTTCTCAGTGCGATCTTTTTCGGCAATCAATAGGTTGATTCGATCGCGAACTTCAGCAGTTTCTCCAGTCAGCCAATTCACTATTACCTCTCTCTGGTATTTAGTCCCTGGCGCTTTCCATCCATACATCTGAGTCAGTAGATTTTGCAAGTGTTCTGGGTAGTATTCGGGCCACCAAATAGTAGCTATCTCTCTTAGTTTTTCAGCATCCTTCTCATCTATTCCCCCGGAGATAGCTGCTGGTTCGGGTGTTGGTTCGGGTGTTGGTTCGGGTGTTGGTTCTTCCGTTCTCTCCGTTGTCTCCGTTGTCGGTTCTACTATTGGCATTGTCGATTCCGATGTCGTTGGAGCTAGTGCCGGAGTTGGTGTCGGGTCTGGGGAAATCAATCCATTAAAAGCGGTTTTTTCATCAGCGGTAAGGGAGTTCCAGACTTTCTGGCGATCGGCTGCGCCTTTGCTGCAAACTTCCTTGAGCATGGTCTGAATATCAAGAGCTGTTTCTCGATCGCCGGCTTCGATCGCTAGCCGAATATATTCGACAAGATCCCCTGTTTCGGCGTTTTGTTGAGGCTGCTGATCAACCTCAGTTTTTGAAAATGGCTCCAAATTTTGAGGTCGATCGCTAGGTTGATCACCTTGCTGTGCAAAGGATTGATCAACCTGATCAACCTGATCAACCTTGTTACCAAAACTAGGAAAATCTTTCGCTGCCGTGGAATTACTGCCAGCCAAAGCAGCCATCCAGTTTACTGTTCCTTTCGAGGTCGGATTCGAGGTCGGATTCGAGGTCGGATTCGAGGTCGGATCAGAATTTAGTATTTTTTCAGAAATAGGATGATCAGGTTGATCAGGTTGATCAAATCCTTGTGTAGCAGGGTGATCAACCTCGTGATCAACCTCCCTTTTTAAGGGGGTTTTCAAAACTTGAGGTTGATCAGCAGCCTCAACAGGGATTGAATCAGCCTCAAATTCGGCGTCAAATTCGGCGTCGGATTCAGCAAGCTCAAGAGGGAGGGAGACAGGTTCGGGTTCGGGTTCAGTTTTGCACCAAACTCGAACTCGTTTGCTGGATATCGATCGAAACTCTCGCTCCCACCCAAATTTTTTGAGGATGGCGGAACAGCGCATCTGATGCGATCGCTCTTGTCGGCTCAGGTCAACTTGGAGATGAGTGAGAAGGTCGCTGAGTCGGATATATTCGCGGTGTTCAATAAAATTTTCGATGACATCTTCCCAGGGATCTGATGACTGAAACTCTTGAGCAATGTGTTCGGCAGTTTCTTCATCTTCATAGTCAAGACAAGGTTCTTCGCCAGATTGGTAAGCCAGCATCGCAGCAGCCCAAATCGCATCTCGTTCTTTCTTAAGCAATTTAGTATCAATCCGGTGCTTGACCGGAATTACCCAAAATCGCCGGTTGCCTGTTTCATCAGCGAGAAATTCTTGCTTGTTGGTGGTTGCGACAATGATGCTGGGTCGGTTGAAGTCTTCAATATCTCGGCAATATGGCGGTCGAATTTTGTCTGTTCCGGTGGATAAAAAAGCTTTGGTTGCACTGACATCGCGCCGTCTGAAAACACTCTCTAGCTCTGCCCATTCTACAAACCAGGCTTGGTGCAATTTCAGCCGTTCATCTTTGTCAGAAACAGTTCCCAGGGAATCGTCAAAATATTTGCCTCCCGCCAGCACCTTAAAAAAAGTTGACTTTCTATAGCCCTGTTTCCCTTGCAGAATCAGAACTGTGTCTATTTTGCATCCTGGTTCAAACGTTCGTTTCACAGCACCAATTAATGTTTTTCGGACAAACATTTCATAAATTGGATCGTTGACACCAAAATATTTTTCAGCGAGACTATCTAAAAACGAAGTATCTGGTGCTGGTGGCAAAGAATTTAGATACTCTTCAATTGGTGAATACTGATTTTCTACTGCTATTTCTGTCAGGATATCTTGAACATCTTCTCGACTGGATTTTACGAGAATTCCGTGTTTAATTGCGAGTTGAATTCGCACTCGATCGAGTGATACTGGTGTACCGTCAATTTCGATTCGCTTGCTGAGTTTATTCAAACGAAGCCGTTTGCCAAATTTTCTAATAATTTTTCGGTAATCCTGAATCATTCTGTTATCTGAATTTAAAATATTAAATTCAGGTGATGAATCAGAGCTAGCAGCAGAATTAGGAGAGTTACCCAAATCAGATTCAGCCTCTGCCTCCATTCGCGAAACTAAATGATCGGGTTGCAAAGACTTAATGAATCGCCAGTATTCACCTTTAATGCAGCTTTCAATCCCATCACTAACATATTTAGAGATGCTGGCGATCGGATTCGACTTAACTGCGTAATTCCAGATTTGATCCCACTCTTCTTGATCCCAGCCACCGCCGGGAGAACAACGCCGACAAGCATCAAGAAATAGAGTGTAGGCATCCTCATTGGTTACTTGTCCGAGTCGGCTGAACTCAGATTGAACTCCAATTAAATCCCGTGCCAGTGTTGCCATTGAGGTATTTCTGAGAGTCGCTACTCCATTCAAAAATTCCTTGTTGGGCTTTCCCAGACCGCACTGTAGAGAAATTGGCACCGGCACCGGAACAGTGATGTCTTTATACCGTTGAGATATTTCCTCCGGTGTCGCAGTTAGAGTTGCGGTGGCAGTGCGCGCCGTCGTGGCAGTCGCACTGTCTAAGACAGTAGCGCTGTGGGTGGCAGTCGCAGTAGCAGTGGTAGAAAATTGCAGTAAAGCTTGGTGCTGTTCCTCAAGTTCTCGTTGTTTCCGAGCGAGTAACTCTTGATAGAGAATGAGAAGTCGATCGCGCAAATCACTGTAGCTGTAGCGAGTGCCGGACTCTTCAACAAAACCGGTTTTAACGGGTTCGCGATCGGGCTTAACGTGCCACGCACCCGCGAGCCGAAAAACACGACTGGGATTTTTGTTGCTCTCGTCTGCTTCCATCACTTCGATCAGAAGCACTTGCAGTTCCCGCCATTGTTCCTGTGCGATCGGCTCATCAAAAAGCCAATACGGTTGCATCGACTTGTCACCGCTAAATATGGTGAAAGTTGGTTCAACAAAACCTACTTCGCTCCATTTTTCAAATTGTTCTGCCAACGGGATATCGTCCCACTCGCAGAAAATACCACAGCACTGCTTAATCTCAGCATCGCTATGTCCGGCTGTACCTGCGCCTGCACCATTAACCACGACATAAACACCGCGCTTGTCTGCTTGATACTGCTCAATCTGTTGCCAGTTAAGCTCAGAACTTTTGCGACCTTTATCCTTTTTCTTGCGTTCATCAGAGCTATGATAGAAAAACCTCAACAAAGCTTCGCCCGGTTGATAGCCCAAGTAATTCAGGTGCTTTTGTGCCAGCTCACGATCTATATTCATTGCTTTCTGACTCCTGATTTTGATTTTGCTGCGACTAAAGTTTGCAATTGTTGGCGCAAACGATAGATTTCCTGATTGACCGACGATCGTTTTTCTTCCAAATCATTGATTCTTTCTCTCAGTCGTGTGATTTTTTGACTTTCATTTGCTTGAATTTCGCTAGCTGGGAAAGTACCTTGGGCTGGATCTGACCAATAGCACTCGGCACACAGCCCATTCGTTAATAAGCCGAAGCATCGTTTGCCGTCCTTGTGATAATTCGATCGACACCATCCGTTTTGGGTCATGTTCTGTACTGATTTTTTAGGGCAGTTTTTCAGTTAGCCAATAGCTGAGTTAGCTGTTTCCCAAATCCGTATGGAATTACCGCATTTTGTTTTCTGGAAAACTGTGCCTGTATGAAATGTGGCTTTGGGGTGCGTGGTTTTTCGTTACGGATTTTCAACATGGGTGAATTTGTTGAGATGGCTGCGAGAATAGTGCTAGCGATCGAGGTCGAATTAGCCCCCGGCCTCGATCGCTAGTTGTTCTACGAGAAGAGACAAACTGGCTAGACAAAATAAATAGCCAATTTGTCCTGTAATTGATATTATGACAGAAAGACCTAAAGATCAATCCTTAGAAACTAGGAAAATTACTGTGTTGCGATACTTACGGGAAAAAGCGGGACTAAGTAGGGAGCAATTAGTAGCACGTTTGGGAAATCGGATTGCAGTGCGAACTTTGCAGCGATGGGAGACGCTGGGGAAAGAGCCAGCTCTTACTCGGGGCGACTGGATCGACCTTTGTGATGCTCTCAATGTTCATTGGGAAGAGCTTCCCAGGGATTTGTCAGATTTAGTAGAGGAGGAAACAAACTACGAAATGCTTGCTTAACCTGAACAAGACAAAATGGCTTGTCATAATGTCTTATTAAGTGGTATGATAATCGCACAAGCCAAAATTAACAGCCCCAAAAATCTGAGAACCAGCAGCCTCAGTAATCAACGATCTGCTTAGGAATGTGACGCAAGGCTTGCGCGATTCAACTTTTAGGACATTGCAAAAGCAAAATTGCTTCAGAAAGAAGTACGGAATCTTTTTGTCAAAATTACCGAGTTAAAAAAACCATGCCAAAACTACCCACAACGTTTCAAACGCTTGACTTGACAGGATTTGAGGTCGATCGAACTCAACAATACACAGGAATTAGTCGAGAAATGATTGATTTTACGTGTGCTGTGCTTAACAAAAATCGTATAGGCATTGTGGTTCGGAGTGTGGGTGCAGCGCTCAAGGAAATTTACGGAATCGGAGGGAGCACCGATATTATCTGCAAATTGCTGAAAGAATGGCGTACAGATAATCTGTCGCTGATGAAGCAAGGAAAATCAGAGAAGGATTTAGCAACAGCACTGTTGGAAGCAGCGGACGATGGTTTGCTGGAGGACTCCGAAATACCTGAAGATATTCTCAAGGTTTCTCATCAAATGGCGATCGCGTTCTACAGACTGGCTTATCAAAAAGCTGATACCAGCGTGAGTGGCGATCGGATGAAACAGTTAGCTCAGGAAAATGAGCTGATGCGTCAACAACTCAAAGATTTTCCTCAAAATCAAATGGAGTTGAAATTTTATCTAGCAGAGTATGAACGCCAACGAAACGAACTTCGGGAAGCGTACATGAATCTGAACAAACAAAAGTTGACCGATTCTGAAGAATTTCGTCAGCAGTTAGATTTGCTTCAAGCCGAAAACAATGAATTGAAAGCCAAATTGACACTTGCTGAAAAACGGTTGCTCGAAGTTGCAGAATTTGAAAATGCTTCTCGCGATCGACTCAGTGAGATATCTAAGCTTAATGGACAAATCGAAGCACGGGAACGAGAAGTGTCCAGTCTCCATTCTCAAATCCAAGCTCTGCAATCACAAGTTGGTGAGAAACAAGTCCTAGAATCTCAAATAGAACAGCTAAGAGCTCAACTTAAAGAAGCTTCGACAACAATCACTAACCTGCAAACTCAACAAAAAATCAGTGGGGCTTTAGAAGTCGATCGAGAATTTGAGGATTCAGATCAAGTTACCGATGCTCAGCTTATGGTTGAAAATGAAACACTCCAGGCTGATTTGTCTGATGCTCTCAAAGAAATTGAAGAATTGAAAAGCATCGTGGCTAATTTATCATCGGATAACACTCCTGATAACACTCCTGATAACATTCCTGATAACATTCCTGATAACGTTTCTGATAACGTTTTTGATAACGTTTTTGATAACGTTTCTGAAAAACCTCCCAGTAAAAGCAAGAAACCAAAACTTGCTCTTGTTCACTAGAAACAGAAACAGAAACAAAAACTCAGTAACAGCTTTGAACAACTGTTACTGAGAAAATTTGGGTTGCGGGGTTGGAGTTTTAAGTATTAAGTGAGGACTTAAACTCAATACTCAAAATCACTCTCGTATCAACCAGTAATCGTCAAGCGGTAATAGGGTAATTGGCAATCGGTACTTGGTAATCGGTAGTAAGTAGATAGACGGGATTAAAACGACTAATGTAACCGTATGTAAATAGGCTTAAGTTAGCCATTAGAAAGCATTTGGAAACTTTACATCGTTTACATAGTTGCGTTTTAAAGCGCCGACTTACTTAATCAGGGGATAGAAATATGATAGACCTAAAAAAAGAAATTCAGCTAATGTTGATGGCACGATTTCCTTTGTTGTGGGTAGTAAGCCCAGAAGAGGAAACCGCCGAAGAAATTTTGTGTGATATAGCAAAAGCTAAGGAAGGGCAAATCTACTTCTGGGATTTTGCCCGTGGTTGGACGGATTCGGGTACATCCAAGGGAAATCCGATGCAAGCCTTGGAGCGGATCAGCAAAGCGCCGACAATGGAACAAGTCACTGTCTTTGTCATGAAAGACATCGCGACTCTTATTGCCCCCGGTGCCAATGGACAGATTGCTGTTAACCAGCTAGCGATCGTCCGCGAACTGAAAAATTTGGCAGTGACCATCGCCCGTGACCGTCGCTGTCTCGTCATTCTCTCCGATCAACTCAGAATGCCTCAAGAGCTGCGGGAAGAAATTACGGTGGTAGATGTCTCTTTACCAGGCATCGAGGAGATATCGAAGTTGATTGATCGACTGGTTGGCAAGAATATCAAACTGAACCCAGAACAACGGCAACAGCTAACAAAGGCTTGCCAGGGGCTGACTCGGTGCCGGATCTCCCGCGTCCTTGCCAAGTGTTTAGTTCTTGGAAAAGTTGATATTCGGGCCCTCGCTGCGGTCATCGAGGAGAAACGGCAAACCATCCGAGAGACAGGCATCCTTGAATTTGTCCCGGTTCAGTCAGGGCTGGAATCTGTCGGCGGACTCGAAAATCTCAAGCAATGGGTGAAGGTTCGATCGCGCTCTTTCAGCGACGAAGCCCGTGAGTATGGCTTGCCCAATCCCAAAGGGGTACTGCTGGCCGGCATTCAGGGAACAGGTAAATCCCTGCTGGCTAAAACCATTGCTGCTGAATGGAAATTGCCCCTGCTACGCCTCGATGTCGGTCGGGTCTTTGGCAGTATGGTCGGCGAAAGCGAAAACCGCATCAGGCAAGTCATTAAGTTGGCAGAGGCGATCGCACCATGTATTTTATTCTTAGACGAAATAGACAAAGCGTTCGCCAACATTATGTCTGGTATGGATGGCGACTCTGGCACGAGCCAGCGGGTATTCGGCGCGCTGCTGACCTGGATGCAAGAAAAGACCGCGCCAGTGTTCGTGGTGATGACCGCCAACCGCGCCGAAGTCCTCCCCGCCGAATTGATCCGCAAGGGACGGATCGATGAAATTTTCTGGGTTGACTTGCCAAACCACTCAGAGCGGGAAGCAATTTTCCGAGTTCACCTCAGCCGCATCCGTCCCGATCGAGTGAAGTTGGGAGACTTCGATTGTGGAATGTTGGCAAGTCAGTCAGCCTGCCTGTCCGGTGCAGAAATTGAGCAAGTTATTTTTGATGGAATGCAAACGGCCTTCAGTGCCGGACGGGAATTCACAGAGCGAGATTTGAGCGTAGCAATCATCGGCTGTGTTCCTCTGGCACGGATTGCTCAAGAACAAATTGACGATTTAAAAACTTGGGCAATTCGATCGGGCGCTAAATCCGCCAGCATTGCCGATCGGAATGAAACACCTGTAACTCCCTACTCTCATCTTTCACCTCTTGAGGTTGACGAGAATTAATCATTATCAAAAAGCGAAGTATAAATGCTTCGCTTTTTGGTGCTGATTTATGAAACAAATCATTACTCAAAAACTGAGTGTGAAAATGAGATGGATGATGAAATTAAACTAGGCGAAGTATTTGCTAACCCCAATGTTAGAAACGACGGATACCTTCTCAGAAAACTAATTTGGAGACATAAACGTCCTATTGGTTGGTGGAGTTATGGCAGATACGGAACTAATTACGGTCTTTTATGGCTAGAAAATTATGCAGGCTATTACTCACCTGATTTTTGTTTGGAATTACAGTCTGAAGAAATAGCCTTACAACGGGTTCGGCAAATTCTTGAAGAATGGGACAAGAATGATCAACGTCCTACTTGGACAGTTTAATGCAACTTTAAAGTTAAACAAAACCAAAGTGAGAAATATGCAACCACATTATGTTCACCCTCTCTCATCGATCGAAATCATTGATACTGATGAAGGCAAAAAAGAAGTAATAAATAATTGGGCTTTCGCGTCAGTGATTTGGTCAACCGCCCTCGCTGGCAACGCAAATGCTTTGATAATGGTTAATGAGGTATTTCCTGATAAAAGCAGAATTCCGTTACTGATTCTGCGTTCTAAGCAGGGAGATGAAGCAGCCATGAGAGATGCGATCGCCATTCTTGCCTTTGCGATCGAAAACAAATTAGAGGACGCATTTGAAAACTTAGAACCAAACTCACAAACAGAAACAGAAAAATGAAATAGTCGTGTAATGCTTCGCTGTAAGGAAGTGATTTCTTCATTTTGTGAGTAAGGTTATGCCAAAAGTAAAGATGGATGCTGAAACATTGGAAAAGAATTTGAAACATTTCTGTGGAACTGAGCAATATTTCAAACATTGGCTCGGACTTCAGTACACCGATGGAGTCAAATATTTGGCTGATAATGCTCAAGCTTATTGGTTGATTGATGCGATCGCCTCCCATCAGCCCCGTGCTAGGAGAAAAGAGAGCTTAACTCAGTTTCAGCTTTGGTTTCTTCATGTCGGAAATGCACATGAATTCATTAAGCCTAAAGGAGACAATGATGCTGTTTTGACTTGTTGGGAAGATACACCAACCAAGGAAACTCAACCTGCGATTAGTCAGCAAATACCAATGACAGATTTTCCATTGAAAGAAATCAAGCTTTTCCTACAAGAGAAAGTCCTTCTGCTGCCAAGCGAAAATTAAGCCCTAAGAGTGTGTCTTGTTCTCCACATCTGGAGAACAAGACACACTTTCGCAGTACATCACTCAACTAATATTAGGAGAAAATCGAATGACTCCCAACAAACAAATTCCCGAAGTTACACTCGAAGAAAGGCAAAAACAACTGGAAGAATTACAGACAAAAGTTGATACAGTCTTTGCTGAAGCAATGAAAAGAAAACTCAATACGCTTGAGTTTGCAATTGAAGTTTGGGTAAATGCAGTCTTAGAAAAAGATGCTTATGTAGCAATAGCTTGTCGCATGATTCGCTACAGTACCCATTTTGAGGGTAATCAATTGCTGGAATTTATGCGATATCTAGCTAACGGAACTTTTGAAAAAAATGAATCGATCGCACAACGTGCAGTCGATTTAATTAATCAAGGTTTGATTACCAACAACACCATGAAAGAGGAAAAGGAAAATGACAAATTTGACTTGTAAAATCTGTAACGGTCAACTAATGTTTCTTGGTCAGTTAGGCTACTTACGGCATTATACTTGCCGAAACTGTGGGAGTCATATAAACAAAAGTCCCAAAATTATCAGAGACGAATTCGATCGAATAAAATCAATCAAATACTAATCATGCCACTGACACAAATCAAACAATGCCCTGACTGTCCCTGGAAAAAAGACCGAGATTTGAGTGAAATTCCTGGCTATAACCGGGAGAATCATGAAGATTTAAAAGAGACGATCGCTAATCCACATCAAGATTTGTTTGAGCAGTTGACAAGTCCTAAAATCGCAATGGGCTGTCACTATTCTACTGATGAAAAACTGCTTGAATGTGTCGGCTGGATTTATAACCAACTTCGCAACAATAATCTACCTCTGCGATTGATATTGATGCGATCAAACCAGATAAAAGACCTTGAAATTGATGGCGCACAACGGGCAACTTTTGCGGAAACTCTAAAAGATTGAAGGAGATAAACTATGCTTTGGAATTTTACAACCAACCAAAAAAGCAGCAATGTAGTGCTTGAAATAAACGATTTTATTGAGATTATAAGATGTCTCGATCGTGCAGCAGATGCCTTGTTGATTACTACACGAACAACTCAAAGTAAATACGAGACAGAACCTGGTAGCTTAGCATTGAGATTAGTTCAACAGTTAGGTTACGATTCAATTGATTTGTCAGACCATGATTAATGAATAAACTCAAGTCAATGCTTCGCTTCAAGGCTTCAGGGAAATAGTTAAGATTGATAGTTTTCCTGTCAAATTACTAACAATATGAAACACATTGTCGTCTTAGAAGTCATTGATGGAAAGAAAGTAACAACAGAAGTTTTAGAAGAACCCCCAATGCTCTTGACTTGGTGGCAAATGTTCTTCTTATTTAATCGTAAAACAGCTCAAGATTCGATTACGGAAGGTCGAATCATTACCTATATCTATATCGAGATATACGGTTGTGCTTTACGAAGCATCAAAGTTTCAGAAGTAGTAGAAAAATTGGAGTGAAAATCATGGAGCATTCACAAGAAGTAATAGACGAAGCTGCAAGAATTCAAAAAGAGGTTGATAAAGTCTTTGAAACGGCTCGATCGAATAACTGG